>NZ_SLKM01000064.1:0-4162 GCF_007134575.1 Natronospira sp. | reverse complement strand
CTCGAAGATCGGTGTGCGTGCCGTGTCCATCGCCCCCGGGATCTTCTACACCCCGATGATGGAAGGCCTGCCGGAAGAGGTGCAGGAATCGCTCAACAAGCAGATCCCCTTCCCCTCCCGCATGGGCAAGCCCGAAGAGTTCGGCCAGATGGTCGAGGCGGTGTGCGAGAACATCAACCTCAATGGCACCACCATCCGCCTGGACGGCGGCATTCGCATGCAGGCGAAATAATCGCTTGATCGAAACCCGCGTAGGAGCGAATTTATTCGCGATCCAGCCTATCGGCTGCCTCGGCAACTGAACGTTGGAATCGCGGATGAATCCGCTCCTACGGGGGCGTTGATGAAGCAGTATAGCTTGTCGGCTGCCGCTGCATTACCATCCCCCCATGACCAAACCCGTCGCCCTCATCGTTGATGACGAGCCCGACATCCTGGAGCTGCTGGGTCTGACCCTGGAGCAGATGGATGTGGACACCGTGCCTGCCAGTGACCTGGCCTCGGCTCGTGCCGCCCTGGAGCGGCATCATTTCGACCTCTGTCTCACCGACATGCGCCTGCCGGATGGCGACGGCATGGAACTGCTGAGCCTGATGCAAGATGCCCACCCGGATGTCCCGGTGGCGGTCATTACCGCTCACGGCAATGTGGAAGCGGCAGTGAAGGCACTCAAGGCGGGAGCCTTTGACTTCGTCTCCAAGCCGGTGGACCTGCAGGACCTGCGGGCCCTGGTGCGGACGGCGCTCAAGCTGCGCGGCGGGCCGGATCAGGATGCCGATGATGACGGCGTCGATGCCGGCAGCCGTCTGATCGGCGACAGCAGCGGCATGCAGCACCTGCGCCAGCTTATCCGTCGGGTCGCCCGCAGTCAGGCACCGGTACTCATCACCGGGGAATCGGGCACCGGCAAGGAACTGGTGGCGCGCCTGGTGCACGAACAAAGTCCGCGGGCCGATGCCCCCTTCGTGCCGGTGAACTGTGGCGCCATCCCCGCCGAATTGATGGAGAGCGAGTTCTTCGGCCACCGCAAGGGCAGCTTCACCGGGGCCACGGCGGATCGGGATGGCCTGTTTCAGGCCGCCCAGGGCGGCACCCTGTTCCTGGACGAAGTGGGCGAACTGCCCTTGGCGATGCAGGTCAAGCTGCTGCGGGTGATCCAGGAACGCGCCGTTCGCCCGGTGGGCGGTCGCGAGGAAATCCCGGTGGATGTGCGTATTCTCAGCGCCACCCATCGCAACCTGGCCAAGGCCGTTCAGGCCGGCGAGTTCCGCGAGGATATCTTTTATCGCCTGAATGTCATCGAACTGCAGGTGCCGCCCCTGCGCGAACGCATGGCCGACCTGGCCATGCTGGTGGAATCCATCCTCGCCCGCCTGGCCTTGCGCCTGGAAATGAACAAGCCCGACGTCTCGCCTGAGGCCTGGCAGAAACTTTCCGCCCACCACTTCCCGGGCAATGTCCGGGAGCTGGAAAACGTGCTGGAACGGGCCATTACCCTGTCCGAGGGCGGGCGCATCGGCGCCGAGGATATCTTCATCAAGACCCCGGCCCGCAGCACCGGACCCGGCCTCGCGGAATGGGTTCTGCCCCCGGACAATGGCCAGAGCCTGCCGGAATTCCTGGAAGACCTGGAACGGGAATGTATCCGCCGCGCCCTGTCCCAGTGTCGCTACAACAAGACCGAGGCCGCCCAGCGCCTGGGCATGACCTTCCGCCAACTGCGCTACCGGATCAGCAAGCTGGGCCTGGAATCGGAATGAACCGATTCCGACCGCCACGAGTCGCGACTGCTTGCCTGGGCAGGTTCCTTACATAATTCCACTAGCAGCCCCGTGGTGGACAATTTTTGTCAGTCCCTGCCGAATTTGGTCAGTAAAATACAACAAGGGGGGCAAAATTGTCGCTCCTCCGGGGGTTTCTTTCTGGCACAGGCTTTGCTTAATATACAGGCAGAGGTGGCAAGCACCTTGAATACCCCAGATAACGGAACCTGTCCTGAGGAGGTCCTGATGAAAATGCAACAGCAAAAGGGTTTCACCCTGATCGAACTGATGATCGTGGTCGCGATCATCGGCATCCTGGCGGCCATCGCCATTCCGCAGTACAACATCTACGTTGCCCGCACCCAGCTGCAGGAGTCCAACCAGCTCCTGAACGGTCTGGCCCCCGACATCGAAGACTGTGTGGCCCGCCGTGGCTTTGATGCCTGCAGCACCCGAAACGGTTACCAAAGTCGGGAAGAGTTTGCTGAAGTGCTGGGTGTGCAGACCGATGGCCAGCACGGCGCCATCACGGAGGTCGAGTGGAGTGGCGACCAAGTAGACATCACCTACGCCATTGGTGACGACGGCATTCGCAATGAAGCCACCTCCAATCACCCGGAACTGGACAACGTCACGGTAACCTGGACCTACGCAAACATTGCCGATGCCGGCGACGCCCCCCTCTACGAGTGGCACTGTGACGGTGGTGACGGCGTTTCCGGCGGCAACGCGACCGACGCCGGCTGGCGTGAGCGTTATGTCCGCGGTCTCTGTGAGCCCGATTAATCCAGGCTGATTAATCACCGGGTTGAGACCTGAACAGGGTTGATACCCAGGCAGAATGCCCCCGCCTCGGCGGGGGCATTTTTTTGGTCAGGCCCCGGAAGCCGGGCCACCCCGGAATTTACTTTCCCCGCTGCCGGTAGGCAGGGGCGCAGGCTTGTTGTAATCTTGTTTGCATAGCTACCTGATTTCGGGGCAATTACCATGTCGGCAACCCAGAACAAACTACGCCTGAGCGGCCTGGCCCGACGGCTGGTGAATGACGGGCTTCTCAGCGAGGAGGCCGCGGGCGCCGCCAATCAGGCCGCGGTCAAGGCCGGGCAGTCGCTGATCAGCCATCTGGTGGCGGAAAAGAAGATGGATGCCCGCACCCTGGCCCACCTGGCTTCCGAGGAATTCGGCGCGCCCCTGCTCGACCTCTCGGTGATGGACCTGTCTCAGGCCCCGGTCAAGGATGTGGAGGAAAAACTCCTTCGCCGCCACCACGCCCTGCCCCTGTTCAAGCGGGGCAAGCGCCTCTTCCTGGGCCTCTCCGACCCCACCAATCTCCAGGCCCAGGACGAAATCAAGTTTCATACCGGCTGCATGGTGGAGCCGGTGGTGGTGGAGGATGACAAGCTCATGCAGGCCCTGGACCGGGCCTTTGAAAGCATGGACGACGCCCTGGGCGACTTCGATGACGATGAACTCGACCTGGAGGTTGGCGCCGACGAAGAGAAGGATGATAGTGGCGCGGTCAGTGCCGCCAGCGATGCCGACGATGCGCCGGTGGTGCGTTTCGTCAACAAGGTCTTGCTGGATGCCATCAAGCAGGGGGCCTCGGATATCCACTTCGAGCCCTACGAGAAATTCTACCGGGTCCGCTTCCGCCAGGACGGAATGCTGCGGGAAGTGGCCAAGCCACCGGTCAATCTCTCCACCAAGCTCGCCGCCCGCCTCAAGGTGATGTCTCGTCTCGACATCTCCGAACGGCGCATCCCCCAGGACGGGCGCATCAAGATGAAGCTGTCCAAGAACCGGGCCATCGACTTCCGTGTCAGCACCTGCCCGACCCTGTTCGGCGAGAAGATCGTGATGCGTATCCTCGATCCCAGCAGCGCCATGCTGGGGATCGATGCCCTGGGTTATGAAGAACATCAGAAGAATCTTTATCTGGAAGCACTGGAAAAACCCTACGGCATGATTCTGGTCACCGGCCCCACCGGTAGCGGTAAGACGGTGTCCCTCTATACCGGGGTGAATATTCTCAATACCCCGGACCGCAATATCTCCACCGCCGAAGACCCGGCGGAAATTCAGTTGCCCGGGGTCAACCAGGTCAACGTCCAGCCCAAGGTGGGCCTGACCTTCGCCGCCGCCCTGCGCGCCTTTCTGCGCCAGGATCCGGATATCATTCTGGTGGGTGAGATTCGTGACCTGGAAACGGCCGAGATTGCCATCAAGGCCTCCCAGACAGGCCACCTGGTGCTGTCCACCCTGCACACCAATGATGCGCCCAAGACCCTGGCCCGACTGGTAGACATGGGCGTACAGCCCTATGCCATCGCCAGTTCGGTCACCCTGATCATCGCCCAGCGGCTGGGCCGGCGCCTGTGCAATAACTGCAAGAAGCCCAT
>NZ_SLKM01000315.1:0-4175 GCF_007134575.1 Natronospira sp. | reverse complement strand
GCTCTTTTCCTGTTCGCCGCCCACCAGGAGCGGGGAGTCGGCGACGAGTTCGTAGTGGATCTCGCCGCTGAGGCCGTCCTGGAAGGGGATGTCGTGGCTGACCTGATTGCCCCAGTCCGGAATGTGTACCCAGTCAGACAGGGGGACGAAGTTGTAGGCGGCGTCCAGGTGCTTGAGTCGGTTGTTGCCTTGTTGCTTGCTCATTGCTCCCCTCCCAGACCGATAAGCCCTGCGGTGAACGGGCGAAAGCCCAGATCCTTGTCATGCCGCCAGTAGCGGCGGTAGTGAAGGTGCTGCCCGGCTTCGGTGGCCGCCCGATGGCTGACGGTGTCACAGAGGTAGGGGCCTTCTGCTTCGGGGGTGAGCCGGGTGAGATGCCAGCCGCCGCGGGCGTCCTGCCGGATGGCCAGTGACTGGCCCCGGTCATTGACGGCCTCGGCACTCAGCAGCTCGCCGTGTTGCTCTGCCGCGCTGTTCATGTCGGGCAGGCCATCCCGGAACAGCCATTGACGGGACTGGCATTGCAGCCAGCCGGCAGTCGGCTCGAATGCCTCCAGTTGCTGGATGAGTGCCTCATGGCTCTGGATGGTTTCGTGTTCCAACTCAAGCCCGCTGGCCCGGAATTCAGGCAGCCCCTTGACCGTGTCCGAACGGCGCAGCTTCTCCCAGGCGCTGATCATTGCGTCATTCATCAGGCACTTTCCTCCATGGATTGGGGTTGGGCTTTTTCACTGTCGGCTGCAGGCCCGGCTTGCTTGTCCAGCCAGTCACGCAGGGAGCCGCTGAGTTCGCCTTCGAAGAAGCCGTTGCCGCTGGTGGTACGGGCACCGAAGGCCAGGCGGCCTTCGCAGAGATCGTCCAGGGTGAGCTTGAGAGCCTGGATGATGCGCTGCCTGAGCCCGGTGTCTTCCAGGCTCTCGATGGGCCGGACATTCACGCGGATGGGCATTTGCAGGGCCGCACCGCTGATGACTTCCTCGGCAAACAGCACCCGGTCGCGGACACCACCGGTGAAACGGTCGATACTGTTGTGGGGCAGAATGCAGCTTTTGACCTTGTCCAGACTGAGGTAGCTGTCATCGAGGTAGAGTCGGCCTGCCTGGCCGCTGCCGTCGCCCTTTAGCTCACCAAAGAGCGGCTTTACCTCTTCCGGGATACCCTTGCCCTGGCCGTCTTCGGCCCAGCGACCGGCGAGGCAGTTCGCGTAGTAAATGAAGCGATGGCGCAGGGCCCCCTTGAGACTGCTGCCGGGCACAAGCAGGCGCTTGCCCTTGTGACGGACGATCTGGGCTTTGCCCTTCTCCCAGCGGACCCAGCCCTCGGTCACGGGCAGCATGGTGTTGGCGGCTTCCGGGCCATCCTGCCCGAGCAGCTCGGCGACCGAATGGTGGCCCGCCCCGATCCGCCAGGCGCCGCGTGGCTTGAGGATCAATCGACCGTCCTGCCAGCCCTGGTCATTCGGCCGGTAGCCCTGGCAGGCGCCGGTAATGTCTTCCAGTCCATCGGTCTCGTGGAGACCGGCGGGCAACTGCTGCAGTGCCCTGGCCGATTCGCGGAGGGTGAAACTGCGGGCGTGGACGCTACAGACACGGAGTTTGCCCAAGCCCGCGCGGGTACCACCGCCGAGACGAAAGCCGGGGTGATGCAGCAGACCGAGCAGGTCCTGCCAGATACCGGAATCCTTGTCTTCCCGGAAGCGAAGTTCGAGCGCGAAGCGATAGCCGGTGGGCAGCACGGCGCGGTCGAACTTGCCGGTATCCGCCGCCGCGCCCTTGTCATTGATGGCGACCCGATGCCGGAAGGCGGGGGCCTCGCGGGTGAGGCGGCGGGCCTCGGCGATCAGGGGATCGGACAGGCGCTCGCTATCGGGGCTGAGCAGGCCTTCCACGGCCCGGCCCTGGCTGTCGAGCATCACGCCCCAGGAGACGGCCAGGCTTGAGGCCTGACCGAGGTTACGATCCTGAAAACCAAAGACATCATTGAGGCGTTGCTCATCAACGGCGTCCAGGCCGGCATACAGGTGGCGCATGACACCCGCGAGGCTGGAGCCGGGAATGGCCGGCAGGTCATTGGCATCGGTCACCAGACGGGTGTCGAAATTGCCATCCGGATTGCCGGTGCTGATGGACAGGGGCGTGGCGGTTTCCACCACCACTCTGGCGATATGCAGGACTGCGTCTGTCATTGTGTGGACCTCCCTGAGCAATCGGCCTGGCACTGGTGGGCGAACTGCCGGATCACGCGGATGAAGCTGCGCTCGGTGGCCGCCTCTTCCCTGGCCTCTTCAAGCAGCTGCTGCAGCCGGGTGGCCAGTGGCACCATCTCCTGCTGCCATGCCAGCTGTTCCTGCCAGCCCTCGGCACCCGGCTTGATGATGGCGGCATTGCCCTGGAACAGTCTTTCCATGAGTTCATCGGCCTTGTCGGATTGATTGGCCGCTTCCATGACCCGGCCCCATTGGGCGGCCGAGGGGCCGAAGTCTTTCTCAACGGGCACGCCCTGCAGGCTGCGGGCGCTGTTGAGGGCTGCCCGCCAGGCTCTGACGAGGCCGGCCGATTGATCCCGGCCCTCGTCTGCAGCCTGTTCATCCTGGCGACGGTCTTCCAGCCAGGTGATCAGGGCGGATTGTGGCCGCTCGGGGCGGGCCGGCCCCTGCGCTTCTGCGGCCTTTGCTGCGCTGGTAAATCGGGGATGGTCGCCGGCAAGCAAAGACGGTTGAACGGCCACCTTGCCCAGGCCCCCTTCCCGGTGCAGACCGATGCCGGCCGCCAGGCGGGTCAGGGTGGCCTCGTCGGGGACTTCATCCAGCTCAAAGCGGATCACCCCGCCCTGCTGATACACCACCCGCTCGCTGTCAGGGCCCTGACGCCGGGCATTCCAGGGACTGTAGCGCCGGGTACGGAGAAAGCTCTGCTCAGCGAGGAGACGACCGGGGCCAATGCCCAATGCCGCCGGGTCCAGCGCGAGGGTCGGCTGGCCATGGGCATCCACGGGGGCGAGATCGGAAAGCAGCCACAGAGTCAGGGTCTTTTCGGCCGGGCCTGTTTCCGGGGCCGGCAGGGAAACCGCCTCGATCCTGACGCGGCCATATTCCGCCGACCGGGAACGGCCCAGCAGGCGTTCGCCCGTGAGGGCGTCAATCACTGACTGAAAATGTGCTTCCTCAATGGCGTCATCCGCCTCGATTTCGGCAATGAAGCTTTGCCCGGCGCAAAGTGCCTCGTAGCCAAAGAGCTGGCCTTCCGCTGCTCGCCCGTCACCGCGGGATATGGCGGTCTTCAGCCGCTGGTTGCGCGCCGGACGAATGACGGTGCCGTCGGCAAGGACATAACCCTGGCGGAGCTGCTCTGGCTGTACGCTTTGCTTCGGCTGATCCGGGTCCGGGATGCTGTTGACGTGAATCAGGTTATGGACCCGGTCCGCTTCAAGACGGGTGGCACCGTTCTGGCTGTCACCCTTGGCCTGGTGCCAGGCCAGAGGCATGGGCCAGCCACGCTCGGCGGTCTCCCCATTGCCGCGGGCAGGCAGGCCGTTGCCGAAGCGCAGCAGCCCGCTGTGGAAGAGCTGCCGGGCCTGCGGCAGCGACAGGCTGGGATACAGTCGGCTGGCGGCAATGCCCAACAGGGCCTGGCCGGGAATGTAATCCAGGGTTTCATGCCCCCCGGTGGTGGCATTCCGCTGGCTCAGGACCACGTCATCCAGCAAGGTGATTTTCAGTGCCTGTCGATTCATGCCGCCGCCTCCCGGTCTGCGTCGAGTGAGAGCACCACGCGGCCGAGCCCCCGGCTGCGCCAGCCCCCCACGGCCGTGATCAGTGGCAGGACCTGTTCGATCAGCGCCTGCCAGTCCTGCGGGACTGCCCCCTGCTCCGGCAGGGTCTGGATCACGGCCTGAAGCTGCATGGGCACGACGACCTCAATACCACGCAGCGAGTGGTCCCTGGCGGTGCCGGTCTTGCCATCAATGGCGGTGCTGTAGAGCGTGCGGAACAGATGTGGCCGCAGGCCCTGGCCTTCCGGCCCTGCCAGCCAGGCCCGCTCGGCCTCCGGCAGGCGGGCATCGCTCACCCGCAGGCAGCCCGTCGCCGGGCCGGTGGCGGGCTGGTCAGCCTTGTCTTCCTCGGTGCGACGACCGAACAGCCGAGCCGCCATATCAGGCTCGCACCAGCCATAGTC
>NZ_SLKM01000304.1:0-4179 GCF_007134575.1 Natronospira sp. | reverse complement strand
GCTTCAATGAGGCCGAGGCAGGATGCCTCGGATAAGGCTGGATCATCACCAATTGCCCGGCAGAGCTGGGAGCGCTTCAATGAGGCCGAGGCAGGATGCCTCGGATAAGCGGCTCAACACCGGCCCATCGATTCAATCACTTTGGGCAGCTTCAATGAGGCCGAGGCAGGATGCCTCGGATAAGGGAAGCCCGAAACACCCTGGGCGGGGCCTTTTCAGCCCGCTTCAATGAGGCCGAGGCAGGATGCCTCGGATAAGTGCTGCTTCCAAAAGCCTTGCAGCGCCTAGAGTGTGCCGGTTGGTTGCGAGGGGTGCAAGTAGCAGGGCCATGGTGAGCCTCCTTTCCCCCATGTGGTCCCCGTGGGGGTGATGTAACTGCCTGATTGTTAGAGATCTATGTTGATTCGAGCGCTGCCCGAGGGTCTTGTGCCACTGGAGCGTTCGTTTTCGCCGGGCGAGGTGCTTACATCGGCGGCCCTAGACGATTATAGGTTCCTTTTCAACTGTCTCATAAGGTTTGCCGAGACTGACCACTTTGGGTGGAATGCGTTCGGCGGGGCCCATGTCCATGGTGATGACATGGTCTTCCACGTGATTGATGATGCCGTCGAGCAGGGCAACCATCTCCGCATGCGCCTTTTCATTGAGGCGGCACTGGAATATGGATAGTTGCAGCCATTCGCCGTAGCCGTGCATCAGACGGAATACCCGGCGCCATCGTTTCTGGTCCGATATGTCGTAGGCGACGATGTAGAGATGTTCATCCATGCCTGTCACCTTGTCGTGAAGTGGGGGAAATCAGGCAGCTCGCCCAGCAGGAACCTGCCCAGCAGCCTTGCCTGCAGTTCCAGCAGCCGCCGGTAACTGACACGATAGCCGAACAATGGGTGGGTGATTTCCTGCATCATTCGGCGTTCGAAGGTGGCAATGAAGCGCTTTCGTCCGGCTGGCGTCAGGTTGACGGCATCACCGGCACGAATGAAATCGCCGGGCCGGACTTCGCCGTTGTTGATGGCCGTAAGTACAGCCGAGTCGGCGATCAGGGGGCGGAAGGGTTCCATCATGTCCAAGGCCAGGGCCGGGCGGCCATATCGGGGCTCATGGAAGAAGCCCAGGTAGGGGTCGAATCCCACGGCCGAGAGCGTGACGGCCCATTGCCGGCTCAGCAGGGCATAGGCATAGGAGAGCAGGGCATTGACCGGGTCGGCCGGCGGACGGCGATTGCGCCGCCGGAAGTCGAAGCTCATCTGGTCCGGCTCCCGCTTGGCAGATTTGATCAGCATCGGCAGGCCACCGAAATAGGCGGCCCCCGCCGCACCCTCGACGCCCAGCAGGCTGTTCAGATCCCGGCTTCGCCGCGCCTTGTCGGCCAGGCGCCGGAGATCGGTCAAGCGGTCTTTATTGTCCTCGTCACTGCGCCAGTTACGGCGCATCAGGGTCCGGCAGTTCTGTATCTTGGACCGGACCAGTCCCCGGGCGATACGGAGCCGAATCTGGGGATCATCGGCGGCTCTAAACTGGGCGCGGCGAAGTTCGATGTTCTTGTGGCCGGTGCCTTGGCTATGGCCGAGAAACCAGCCCCCGTAACTGTGCCAGGTGACGGGGATTTCGCGCGCCATCAGTTCATGCAGGGTGGGTGTGGTTACCGAGATCCTGCCCATGAGTACCAGTTGGGAGACTTCCCTGATTCGAGCAGTCTTGGTGGGCTGGTCCTTCACCTCGATGCGCAGGATCTCCCCTTCCTTGCGAACAGTACCCGCCGGCGCCTGCACATACAGGGGAAGTGCTTCCTCCCGGTGCACCGCCAGTGGCCGGATGTTGATGTTATCCAGCTTGAGGAAATTGACTTCGTCCGGCAGGCAGATAGGTGCCAGGGAACAGCGGGGGCACTTGGGGCTGTCTTCCAGCGGCGGCGGAATCTGCCCACCCTTGGCCACCAAACGCAGGCCGTTGATGGCCGACAGAGTCTGGCGCCGGAGGTCGTCGTCGAAAGGGATGGTGACCCGTTCCCTGGAACCCGTGAAATACAGAATGCCCTCCGGGCATTCGTAGCCGTGTTCTTCCAGAATCAGACCCTGGACACAGACCTGGATCCGCTCCGGATCCCAGGCACCCTTGGATCGATGCGGGCGCTTGCCCTGCTTGTAATCCACGGGCCGGACGATACCGCCTTCCCCTTCCACCAGGTCCATTTTGGCGATCAGGCCCAGCCGATCCGAGGAGAGGGTGACCGAACGGGCGTGAATGCGGTCGTCGTCCGTTGCTTCGCCGGCCTGGGGCAGGCTGCCGCCGGCCTTGTCCACCCGCCGGTGCTGGTAGCGGCCGCGAACGGTGTCGCTGCTGTCCGCCCACTCACCCTGCACCCATTCCAGATAGGCCAGGCGCGGGCAGTAGCTGTATTCGTTTACCATCCGCGCCGGAATCAGCGGCTCGTCCCCGACTCGCGGCGGGATGGGCAAGGGGAGTTCTTGCTGGTTCAGAAGCACGGCAACCTCCCTGGCCGGCATTCCTTGCCCTTCAGTGTAGTCGGTGGAGGCAGCGTCGGCTGTTCGTTAGCCGGCGGGATGACGGCGTGTACAGTATGTAATACAATTAGTGTGACTAAATGTGTTATGGGGGTGGATAGGATGCTGAATGTGCGTCTGCCGCAAGATCTGGAAGCTCGACTGGAGGCAGAGGCCCGACGCAGCCAACGGTCACGCTCGGCGCTGGTCCGGGACGCCATCGGGGCATATCTGGCCGAGCGAGAGCGCCAGCGTTTCATGGAGGCCATGGGCCGGGCGGCCAGGGCTGTTGGCGATGATGCGTCTTCGGCCCGGGAATCCCGCGAAATGGCCGAGGCATTTCTGGACCTGGAAAACGAGGTCTCCGAGCCGCCTGGAGAGTATGACGCGGGAGACCCGTGGTGGCGGTAAGTCCGCGTCTGGGAGAGGTCTGGGTAGCCCGTCTCAACCCGAATCAAGGACGCGAGATCGGCAAGGTTCGGCCCGTTGTCGTGCTGCAGGCTGACGAGCTGACGGAGGCCGGGTTGCCCACGGTATTGGTGGCGCCGCTCACCACTCAGCGCCATGAGGACGCCAGCTTGCTCCGAATTGAAGTGACACCACGAGACCGTCTTCTGAAAGCCTCCTATGTCTGCGCCGAGCATCTGCGTGCCATCGACCGCAATCGCCTGGGCGAGGGACCGTTGACGCGCCTGACGCCCGTGGAGTTGAGACGGGTTCAGCGGGCGCTGCGGGGTTGCCTGGCCATGGTCTAGGATCCGTCCTTGCATGTTTGGTCCGCCTCCTGCCTGGCGGCAGATGCGTGATGGAACGGCGTAAAGCAGCCGAGCCCGAAATGGCAGCCGAAGCCCAGTGCCAGGGGGCCGTTCACCGGTTCGGGGAAGTTCAGATGAACGAACTGGCCACGGGTGTCCGGCTGGGGTATGCGCTTGCGGCTGTTCCGGAAGCGATGGAAATGCACGGGCCGCCGGGGGTGTTGATCCGGGCCTTCAAACGGGCTTTCCAAGAGGGTGACTTCCGGTTCTGGTATACCCCGTTCCCGGCACTCGCGCCGAATCTGATCTTCCACACCGAAGCGCTTCTTGCGAAACCAGGGATGCAGATAAGGCGTCACCGAGGACCATTCGCGTGCTCGCCCCAGCCAGGAGGAACCGGCAAGCTGGTCGACCGGGCCGAACTGCTCCAGCGTCACCTGCCATTCCTTGCCGTCATCGATCCATAAGCGGGTCAGTTCTCCCAGGGCGCGCAGCGGCGCACCGGACAAGCCGTTTTCCGCGTAGACCAGGATGTGGTCGATCCGCCCGTCCCGGTCCGCATCCTCGGGCAAATAGAAGGCATGACCGTGGCGGTGGTTATGTTCCATGCCATGGCCGGATAACACGGGTGGCACATTATCCTTGCCCAGCAGCCGACCCGCCCGGCTGATGGCCGCGATCCGGCAAAGTTCCCCAATGCGGATCGCGTCCTCTATCCGGGGCTGAGGCTTGCCCCATAGGACCAGGCGGGCGGCCGTAATCCGCTTGTCATCGTCCTGCCGCTGGCGCCGCGCCCGGGGCTGCGGTCGGAAGATGCCATAGGGCCGCTGGTAGGTCATGAAGCGGGCCCCCGGCGGGCTGCTCCAGCCGGCTGCCTGCAGATCGCCGGTCTCGCATTGAAGGGCATGGAGGAACTGCTC
>NZ_SLKM01000216.1:0-4185 GCF_007134575.1 Natronospira sp. | reverse complement strand
TGTTTGAACGCCTCCGTGATCGCCTGGAGGAGCGGCTGGAGTATACCCTGGCCTTCCTCGAGCAGAAGCCGGATTTCGACGCCGATGAGACCATGCTGGTTGATCGGAGTGACGCGGATTGGGCCGAGTCCTCCGAGGCACTTGACGAGGTCTGGCGCAAGCGCCTGAAGAACGATGCCCTCGGTCTGGTACTGGCCGAGCGGGATTGGGAAGACATCAACGACACCCTCACCCGCCGCTACCAGAATCTTCGGCGCACGGTCAGCCAAAGCAGTCAGAATGACATCTTTGAGACCTTCATGAACGCCCACGCTCATGCGCTCGATCCCCACACTGCCTATTTCTCACCACGAGAGGCGGAAGAGTTCGAGATGCGTATGAGTCTCAGCCTGGAAGGGATCGGTGCGGCCCTTCAAAGCAGGGACGAGTACGTGACCATCACCGAAATTCTTTCCGGCGGGCCCGCCGACCAGGACGGCACCCTGCGCCCCCAGGATCGGATCACCGGCGTGGCCGCACGTGAGTACTGCGACATGCAGGATATCGTCGGCTGGCGAACCGATGACGCCGTCCAGCTAATCAGGGGCCCTGAAGGTACCAAGGTACGCCTGCGCTACCTGCCGGCGGATGCCGTGCCAGGCGACCCGGAAAAGACCATTGAGTTGGTGCGCAGCGAGGTCCAGCTCGACCAACAGGCCGCGCGCAAGGACATCCGAGAGATTGGAGAGGGCGACGATAGCTACCGGGTGGGGGTAATCCACATTCCGACCTTCTACATGGATTTCCAGGCCCGTCGCGAGGGGCGCGAGGATTACCGCAGCACCACTCGGGATGTTCGCCGCCTGCTGGCCGAATTGAAGGAATCCGAGGTGGACGCGGTACTGGTGGATCTGCGCAATAATGGCGGTGGATCCCTGATGGAGGCCACTGAGCTGGCAGGCCTTTTCCTGGACGGTGGACCGGTGGTGCAGCTCATGGACACCCGAGGCGAGCTGGAAATTGCCGAGACGGCTCCCGGCTCGGTGGAATGGGACGGCCCCCTGGGGGTAATGGTCAATCGCTTCAGCGCCTCGGCGTCCGAGATTTTCTCCGGTGCCATTCAGGACTATGGCCGGGGCGTGGTCATCGGCTCACCGACTTACGGCAAGGGCAGCGTACAGAACCTGCTCGACCTGGAGCGCTGGTTCTCGGACGAGGAGGATGTGGGGCAGCTCAAGTTCACCATCGGGATGTTCTATCGCATCAGCGGCGGCAGTATGCAGCATCGAGGCGTGATTCCGGATGTTGAGCTGCCCTCGGCAGTTTCCCTGGAAGATTATGGCGAAAGCACCAAGAACAACGCCCTGGGATGGGATGAGATCGATCCCGCCAGCTATGACGGTGAATGGCTGCCTCAGTCACTGGTGGCGCAGTTGAGCGAGCTGCATGAAGAGCGGTCGGCGCGAGACATCGATTTCAGCGCCCTGGTGGACGATATTCGCGTCTACCGGGAGGCCCAGGAGCGCAAGCATGTCTCACTCAATATCGAAGAACGCCGAAAGGAGCAGGAGCAGGCCCGTGAACGTCGCCTGGCCCAGGAGAATGTTCGCCGCGCAGCCCGTGGTGAAGCGGCGCTCCAGGATCTGGACGAAGTGGAAGAAGGCAGCGGTGACCCGGACATCCTGCTGACTGAAAGTACCCGGATTGTGGCCGACCTTGCTCGTCTGCTTGGTGACTACGAGGACCATGAGGGCCGTTTCGCCGCCCGTCTGCTCGCGATCAAGACGGACGAGTAGCAGCGCCAAACGGAGCCCGACGCGGATTTGTCACTGATCCGCGTCGAGCTTTTCCTCAACCGCGGCAGGGGGAGCCCCCAGCATGGCTTCCCTGAGATCCCAAAGGTCCCATTCCAGCACATTAACCGGCAGTGGCGTGGAATCTCCAACCACTTCCGAGCCTTCAGCGGAAATACTCGGTTGCAGATGGTCCATGGACTTCATGTCCGGCGCGGTCTGCTTCGCCTCTTTGTATTTCACCATCCCGGCCAGATAGCGGGCACGACGGCGGACTTTTTCCGGGCGTTCCCGGTCGCTCCGCCAACGGCCTTCCACTTCACGAATCTGACGCATGATTTTCAGGCACTCGTCCGTGGGCCCGAAGTAGGCTTCATGCACCGGTTTTCGGCGGGCACTACGGGCCATGTCGGCGATGCTGTCCTTGCGAAAACGAAGATAGAGATACTGGGCCAGGGCAATGGCCGCGAGATTGACCTGCCGCCTGCCTTCAACACTCAACCCGATAAATGTCGGTGGTTCTCGACCTTGAACCTCCCGAATTCTGTTGCGAAGGTCGGACATCTGGGCATCGACAGGCTTTAGCTCATCGGCTATTCCGGCGAGCGTCTCGGTCAACCGTTTGCGCTTGAAGTAGTGCCAGATACGCTGGGAGCGGGAAAGCTCCTCCTGCAACTTGCGGCGACGCTGCTCAATCTCCTCCTGCTCTGCCGCCAAATCCTCCAGGCTGCGCTCAAGTTCGGTCGCCTCCCGTTCCTGTTCCTGGCGATAGCGGGCCAGCATCTGCTGACGCTCTTCCTGCTCCATGTGCCTGCTCAGCTCCTTGACCAGGTTGACCAATTCCCGGTGGCAGGCAAACCAGATCTCACGCAGCTGATAGTAAACAATGGCATTTTGAGCACGATCAGGGTCGGCCAGCATCTCTTCCAGGGCCTGAATCTTGCTCTCATTGGCAGCGCCCCGCGCCTCAAGTTCGCGAACCTGCTCATCCAGGCGTGTCGCCTTCTCCCTGAGCTGCTCCAGCTCTTCGCTCAGCTGGCGGCTCCTGGCACGTTCGGCATTGAGCTGCGGATTGCTTGGAGGTTCAATTTGACGCTCTTCAGGTACCGGCACCGTAAACAGGCGACCAATTACCGGCAACTGGCTTAACCACTCTCGCATGGCAGCTTCCTTTTGCAGCCACGGGACCCGACAGTCCCCTCCCAATTGTGGCCACTTTGATGGGAAAAACCACCCGTGACCATCCAGCAAAGCCTTAAAATGCCATTTCCTGCTGACCCAGTCGATGCCCCTTCTCGAGACAGAACTCCAGCCATTTGTAGAACATCTGATTTCGGGCCCATCGCTCCTGAATCTCCTCGCCCCCAGGGGTTACCCACGGCCGCAATAGGCGATGGCGATGAAATTCACAGCAGGAAGTCACTTCAGCCATGCGGGCATCCTGGTAGATGCGCACCACCAGATCCGGATCCGGCAGCAAACCGTGCTCGGAATCGAACCAATAGGTCAGCCGCAGTGTCGCTGTGTAGCGGCACCGCTCCAGCGTCTCAAGGTGCAGCACAGGGTCCGCGACAACATGGGAACGGGCACGGGCTGGGGGATCATCCAGGGGCTCAATCAGCTGGGCCAATCTGCGATAATTGCTCTCATAGAGCGCCATGAGGCCGGCAAAGCTGCGTCTCGGTACCAGGCGGATCCCCTGCTTGTCGGTCTGGATTAGCATGGTGCCAATATATCACAGCCAATTCACTGCACTGCCCAAGGAGATTCCCTTGTCAATCAAGGATGTAGCCACCACCCCCTTTGATGACCAGAAACCTGGCACTGCGGGACTACGCAAGCCGGTCAGTCGATTTCAGACGCCCCATTACCTGGAAAACTTCGTGCAGGCGGTATTCGACTCAGTGCCGTCACTGAAAGGTGGCCGCCTGGTTGTCGGCGGCGACGGACGCTATTTCAACGATCAGGCCGCCGACACCATCCTTCGCATGGCGGCCGCCAACGGGGTCGAGCAGGTAATTATCGGATGTCAGGCCCTGCTTTCGACACCGGCAGCCGCTCATCTGATCGCTCAGGAATCGGCGGCCGGTGGCTTTCTGCTCACTGCCAGCCACAATCCCGGTGGCCCCGATGGGGACTTCGGTATCAAGTTCAATATCGCGGGTGGTGGACAGGCGCCGGCGGAACTGACTGACAGAATCCATACGCGCAGCCGTGAGATCCGGCAGTACCACATCTCCGACCAGACCTGCCCGGGTTTTGCCGAAATCGGCGAAAGCCGTCTCGAGGACATGATGATTCGAGTGGTCGACCCGGTGGCGGAACACGTCAACCTGATGGCGCGGTGTTTCGATTTCGATGCCATCCGGGACTGGCTCCACAACAAACCCAGGCGTTTTGTTTTCGACGCCAT
>NZ_SLKM01000213.1:0-4211 GCF_007134575.1 Natronospira sp. | reverse complement strand
TGTCGGCATTGTTTTACTGGTGGTCTTGTTTGCCATCGTCACCTATAACGCGCTTGTCGTTGCGCGCAACCGCTACAAGAATGCCTTTGCACAGATCGACGTGCAGCTCACCCGGCGTTATGACCTGATCCCCAACCTGGTGGATACGGCCAAGCGTTACATGCAGCACGAACAGGAAACCCTGGAAGGCGTCACCCGGGCGCGGACCCAGGCGGTGGAGAAACTCAAGCAGGCCAAGGCCGACCCCACCGACCCCAACGCCATGAAGCAGCTAGGCCAGGCCGAACAGGGCCTGTCCGGTGCCCTGGGTCGCCTGTTTGCCCTGTCCGAAAACTACCCGGACCTGAAAGCCAACGAGAACATGAAGCAGCTCTCCGAAGAGCTGGTCAGCACCGAAAACCGCGTCGCCTATGCCCGTCAGCACTTCAACGACGCGGTCATGGCCTACAACAACAAGCGCGAAGCCTTCCCCAACAACCTGGTCGCCGGCATGTTCAACTTCAAGTATGCCGAGCTGCTGGATATTGAAGATCCGGCCAAGCGGGAAGCGGTTAAGGTTAATTTTTGAGCTGCGAGCGGCGAGCTACGAGCGGCGAGCTGAAAACAATCACAAACTCATGGCGAGTAGTTAATTGCTTGCCCTGAACTATCCGAAGCTGCAGTGCGGGTGAGGCTGCCTCACCCGCTCGCAGCTCGCTGCTCGTAGCTCGTAGCTCACCGAAGGCGCCAACATGAACTTCTTCGAACACCAAGACAAAGCCCGTACCAACACCCGCAAGCTGGTGTTGCTGTTTACCCTTGCCGTGCTGGCCATTATTGCCGCCATCAATTTGCTGGTCCTGGGGCTGATCGCCTATGGCGACACCCAGATGGCGGCGGAGCAGCCCGACATCCTGTCGCCGCAATTCCTGCTGGGTCACCTGGACCTCATCCTGGTGATCTCCCTGCTCACCGGCGGGCTGATCGGGATTGCCAGTCTGTTTCGCAGCATGCGGCTGCGCTCGGGCGGTAGCGTGGTGGCCCGGCAGTTGGGGGGCACGCCGGTGGAACCGGACACCCGGGACCCGCTCAAGCGGCGTCTGCGCAATGTGGTTGAAGAGATCGCCATTGCCTCGGGTGTGCCGGTGCCGGACATCTATGTGCTGGAAGAAGAGATGGGCATCAATGCCTTCGCCGCCGGCTATTCCACCTCCGATGCGACCATCGCCGTGACCCGGGGCACCCTGGAAAACCTCAACCGGGATGAACTGCAGGGCGTGGTCGCCCATGAGTTCGCCCATATTCTCAACGGCGACATGCGCCTCAACATTCGCCTGATCGGGATTCTCTTCGGCATCCTGGCCCTGGCGGTGGTCGGGCGCATGCTCATGCATTCGGGGCGTTTCTCCCGCAATCGCAATGCCGGCGGCATTGTCTTCGTGGGGTTGGCCATCATGCTGATCGGCTACATCGGCGTCTTCTTCGGGCGCTGGATCAAGGCCGCCGTCTCCCGCCAGCGGGAGTATCTGGCCGACGCCTCGGCGGTGCAGTTCACCCGTCAGCCGGACGGCATCGGCGGGGCATTGAAGAAGATTGCCGTGGCCCAGCACGGCGACAAGCTCGAGGCCGACACCGAGGAAGTGGGCCACATGCTCTTTTCCAGCTCGCTGAGCAATTTGTTGGCCACCCACCCGCCGATCATGAAGCGGATCGAGGCGGTGGACCCGCGCTTTCGGCCCGAGGACCTGCAGAAAGCGCGCGAAGACATGGAAGCCCGCCGGCAGGCTAAACAGGCCGAAGCGGAAGCCGAACAGGAAGACGAAGGCGAGGATGATCGCCAGCGGCCCCGCAGCCTCGGCGGGCGAATGCTTGAACCCGACAACCTGATCGAAAGAATCGGCCAGCCGGGGCTGGGCCAGATTCTGGCCGCCGTGCTGCTGGCCGAGTCCATCCCCAAGCCCCTGGAGCGGGCCGCCCATTCCGGCGAATGGGCCCGTGAAGTCATCTGCGCCCTGCTGATTTCCGACGACGAAGCCGTCCGCCGCAAGCAGCTCGGCCTGGTCGCCGAGCATCTGGGCGAGGAATGCGAACGCCAGGTGCGCACCCTGCTGAAGGCCGGTCGGGAACTGAGTGATCAGCAGCGGATTCCGCTGATGGAAATGGCCTTCCCCGCCGTGCGCAATCGCCCGCGTCCGGAAGTGGACAAGCTGCTGGAACTGGTGGACGCCCTGATCGCCGCCGATGGCAAGGTCAGTGCCTTTGAATACGCCCTCGGCCGGTTGATGAAAAAGCAGATCGAGGATAACCGTCATCCCGAACGGGCCCGCTCCGGCGGCAAGCGCAAGCTGGAAAACTGCGTTCCCCAGGTCAACGACCTGATGCGCATCCTCGCCCACCACGGCCACGAGGACAGCGACCAGGCCGTGGCCGCCATGACCGCAGGCATGAAGGAACTGGGCCTGGCCCCGAGCGAGACCCATGCCCTGCGCGAGAACTGGCACGAACGCCTGGATGCGGCGCTGGACAAGCTCGACGGCCTGCGGATGCGCGACAAGGGCCGCCTGACCCGCGCCCTGGTCGCCGTCATCCGCCACGCCGGCGAGACGGTCACCGCAGAGGCCGAACTCATGCGCGCCGTCTGCGCCCTGCTGCATGTGCCGCTGCCGTTGTTGGCAGAGGAGTCGTCAGGTTCGGAGTCGCGTTCAGGCGCTGATCGCGAATGAATTCGCTCCTACGGAAATACTGACATTGCCTCGCGCCGGAGAGCGCTGAGTTTTCTTCGCGCCTCTGTGGGCGATTCCCAACCTGCCGTAGGAGCGGATTTATCCGCGATTGTAGCTTCGATCGGCCCCCTTATCGCGGATGAATCCGCTCCTACGGGTGGGGTGGTCACCGTTCATGCGGCTGGGGTGGCACCTGTAACCTTACCCCCCCGGGTGGAATCCCATACAATTCCCCCACACCTGAACGGAATGACCCGATGAGCAGCCTCCAGAATCAGAACATCCTTCTGGGCGTGACCGGCGGCATTGCCGCCTACAAGGCCCCGGACCTGGTCCGTCGCCTGCGCGAGCGCGGGGCCACGGTGCAGGTGGTAATGACCGCCGGCGCCGAGGCCTTTGTCACCCCCATGACCTTCCAGGCGGTCAGCCACCGCCCGGTGCGCACCCACCTCTGGGACCGGGACGCGGAAATGGCCATGGGCCATATCGAACTGGCCCGCTGGGCGGACCACATCGTGATTGCCCCGGCGACCGCCGATTTCATGGCCCGCCTGGCTCATGGCCTCGCCGATGATCTGTTGAGCACCATCTGCCTGGCCAGCGAGGCGCCGATTACCCTCTGCCCGGCCATGAACCCGGTGATGTGGCAGCACCCGGCCACCCAGGCAAATCTCGAGACCCTGCGCGGACGGGGGCTCGCCTTCATCGGCCCCGCCGAGGGCCCCATGGCCGAGAACGAGTCCGGCCCGGGGCGGCTGGTGGAGCCGGATGCCATCGCCGCCGAGCTGGATCAGCAAGGCGATGGCGCGCTCAAGGGCCGGACCGTGCTGGTCACCGCCGGCCCCACCCGCGAAGCGGTGGATCCGGTGCGCTATCTCAGCAACCGCTCCTCCGGGCGCATGGGCTATGCCGTGGCCGAAGCCGCCACCCGCGCCGGGGCCAAGGTAATTCTGGTCAGCGGCCCGGTGAGTCTGCCCACCCCGCCCGGCGTGGACCGGGTGGATGTGGAATCGGCCGCGCAGATGCATGAGGCGGTCATGCGCCTGGCCGGCGCCGCGGATATCTTCATCGGCGCCGCCGCGGTGGCGGACTACCGCCCCAAACAAGCCGCCGAGCGCAAGCTCAAGAAGGGCAGCGGCGACGTGCTCGACCGCATGGAACTGGTGGAAAACATCGACATCCTCGCCGCCGTGGCCGCGCTCCCAGACAAGCGCCCCTTCACCGTGGGCTTCGCCGCCGAAACCAATGACGTGGAAGCCAACGCCCGCAAGAAGCTGGAAAAGAAAAAACTCGACCTGATTGCCGCCAACCGGGTCGGCCGGGACCAGGGCTTTGACCGGGACGACAATGAACTGCTGCTGCTGGATGCCGGGGGGAAGACCCCGCTGGGTGCCGGGAGCAAGCGGGAGTTGGCCGGGAAGCTGGTTGAGGAAATTGCCGCCCGGCTCCGCTGACCCTGTTTTTCACAGCCGCCGTAGGAGCGGATTCATCCGCGATTGCGGCTTCGAT
>NZ_SLKM01000211.1:0-4273 GCF_007134575.1 Natronospira sp. | reverse complement strand
CCATCCCAGGGTGGTGGGCATGGCCTTCCTCGGCTTCTCGGCCGGCCTGCCGCTGATGCTGGTGGGGGCGACCTTTACCGCCTGGCTGCGGGATCTGGGGGTGGATCTGGCAGCCATCGGCTTTCTCACCTGGGTGGGGATGGCCCATTCCATTAAATTCCTCTGGGCCCCGGTGGTGGATCGTCTGCCCCTGCCGGTTCTGACGCCCCTGTTCGGACGACGGCGATCCTGGATGCTGGCAGCCCAGGGCACCATTGCCATTGGCCTGCTGGGCATGGCCTTGACCGACCCCACGGAAAATCTCTGGCTGGTGGCCGGCCTGGCGGTGATGACGGCCTTTGGCTCAGCCACCCAGGACATCGCCATTGATGCCTACCGGGTGGAGGCAGTCAAACGGGAACGCCAGGGGGCCATGGCCGCCACCTATGTGGCCGGCTACCGGGTGGCCATGCTCACTGCCATTGCCGGTGCCCTCAATATTGCCGGCATGAGCAACTGGACCATGGCCTACGGTGCCATGGCCCTGCTGATGGGCGTGGGGATCATCACCACCCTGATCATCCGTGAGCCCGAAGTCACCGTGGATCGCATGACCCTGGCCATGGAAGAGAAAGTGATGAACTACCTGGACCGCACCCACCACCTGGGGTGGAGGCGGGACTTCAATGCCTGGTTCATTGGCGCGGTCATCTGTCCCTTCGCCGATTTCATGAAACGCTTTGGTGCGATCGCCCTGCTGGTGCTGCTCTTCGTGGCCACCTTTCGCATCAGCGATATCTTCATGGGGGTGATGGCCCAGCCCTTCTATCTGGATCTCGGCTTCAGCAAGAGCCAGATCGGCAATATCAGCGGTGCCTTCGGCCTGGCCATGACCCTGACCGGCGCGGCCATGGCGGGTGTACTGGTGGCCCGCTTCGGCATCAGCCGCATGCTGATCTTCACCGCCTTCATGGCCCCGGCCACCAATCTCACCTTTGCCTGGCTGGCCGGCCTGGGCCCGGAGATTCACGGCCTGGTGATCGCCATCATTGCCGATAACATTACCGGCGGACTGGCCATCGGCGTGTTCATCGCCTACCTATCCAGCCTCACCAACACCGCGTACACGGCCACCCAGTACGCCCTGTTCTCCTCGCTCATGACCCTGCCGGGGCAGTTCGCCGCCGGCTTCACCGGCATGCTGGCGGCGAAAGTGGACTGGATGTGGTTCTTCATCATCACCGCCGGCACCGGCATCCCGGCCATTGTCCTGGCCATCATCCTGGCCCGCATCGCCAACCCGGACCGCATCAACCGCCCGGGCATGAGCGGATAGCAACCCCCCGGGCTAGTCGTCCTCGTCGTGCCAGGCCTCGATCTGGACGCCGAGGCCCATAACCGTGCGATTGGCATAGGCAAAGTAGGCTGCCACCTGGTTGATCTCCAGGATCTCGCCATCGGTCCATCCGGCACCGCGAAGCTCGGCCAGCTGATCTTCATGGATCTGGGTCGGGGCCACGGTGAGATTGCCGGCATAGATAAGTGCCAGCCGTTCCTTGTCGCTGAAGACCTTGGGGGGAATATCATCGGGCTTGTCCAGCCACTTGAGGATCTTGTCCAGGCGGCTCTTGTCATCAAGGCTCTTGAGCAAGCCCTTGCGGTGATGGGCAACACAGTATTTGCAACCGTTGAGGCGGCTCACCAGCACGCCAATGGTTTCCATGAACCAGTGGGGCAACTTGTTGCGGGGGTGGCCGAGCACGCTGCGGTAGAGCTTGAGGTGCCCCTCAAGTGTATGGGGGCGCAGGGCGTGGGCGCGCATGATGCCGTCCACGCGTCCCTGGTCGTCCGCCAGTTCCGCGTAGATTCGCTGTGCGCGCTGATCCAGCTCGTGGGGCGCCGGCGAATCTATCCACATAATCAAACCATCGGTCTTCGCCATCTCAGGGTTCCTGGTCACAACAGCCATGGCCCCTCCCAGATCCATTATGTTTGTTCTTGTTACGTGGGACACCGCGAAAAACCTTATGTGACAGCCTTGTCACAAAGAGTGCGGCAGCCTGGGGGATAGCGCCATCCCCCGTATGGAGGGGCCCTTAATGAACGGACTGACGATGCCCCCGACGTCTTTCGGGGGTGGGTGAGGCGTGATGGACCACCATCCGCCAGCCGAATCGGCAGCGACGATAGATATTGGTGGCAAATACCGGGGGCCGCTCTTCGGCATCCCCGCTCAGGCGGATGTATTCCGCCACCAGGTGAATGGCCAGATCCTCGGTCAGGGTTTTCTCCAGCATCTCGACCCGAAGGTGCATCTCCGGGCCACCCTGGAATATCTGCTCCCAACTGGAGAGGATCTCCCGCAATCCACGCAGGGGCGCGCTGGCCGGATGAATGCAAACGGGGTTGCGGGCCCCCTCCCAGACCTTGCTCATCGCGTCCAGGTCAGCCCGTTCCAGCGCATCATAGAAGGCCAGCTCGGCGTTCTCCGGCGAATCAAAAATGGTAGCCATCATGCCCCCGAATAATCATCCTCGACCACCGCGTCCAGCGACCGTCGCCAGGATTACCTAACTTTAGCTCAATGCCCGCCAAGGGCAAGGTGCTTGTCAGCCGGACAGGCAGGGGCTATGGTGCCGCCTGCGACGAGCCGGGAGGATGGCATGAGCGAACACGAGATCAAGGTCTGCAGTCTGGATGAACTGGCGGATCCGGGGGCGAAGGAATTCGAGTTTGAAACCGCCCAGGGCAAGGACTACGGCTTCCTGGTCTGCCGCGATGGCCAGGTGAGCGCCTACGTCAATAGCTGCCCCCATACCGGCGCCGCCCTGAACTGGGCACCCGACCGCTTCCTTACCAAGGCCGGCGACCAGATCATGTGCGGCGTGCACGGCGCCATCTTTCGCATCGAGGACGGGCATTGCCTGGCCGGCCCCTGCGAAGGCCGCAACCTCACCCCCCTCCCCTGCCGGGTCGAGGACGGCGCAGTCTATGTCTCGGTGAAAGGCGAACAGGCCTGAACTGTTCTCCGCGCCCATCGCGGATAAATCCGCTCCTACGCCAATTCACCCGCAATGCGCCGAAACCGCAACACCCCCAAAGGAACCACGGAACCTCTGATCACCCCTTAAAATCGGTAATCCGAATCCAGCAGGTCCAGGGGGTTGGTGTATTCATCACCGCGGCCGCCATCGTCCAGATCGACGCCGTAGTCTTCACGCTCCATGTCCATGGAACCCGACCAGTCCTCCGGGGGCTCGGCGGTGGTCATGGCGACCTCGGTCCAGAGATCGATATCCACCTCTTCCACAGTGCCGTCAAAGAACTGAACCTCAATGGTGCCATCCACATCATCAATGGCCACCACTTCAAACAGACCACCGTTGAAGTCCTTGTACCACTCCCCGATGACCGCCGGGATCGGTGCATCATCATCGGAAAACATCGCAGGACTCCCCGGGGCCATGCCCCGTTTCCAAAAGACCACATTCCGGCACCAGCGTGCCGCTTCCGGCTCCCGTCGGCCCCGGAGCGGGCCTCGAAACCGGGAGGCTTTCAGCAAGGTATAGGTGCCAGATGGTCAGCTCGCAAGGGGACCGGCGCTACCGTTCGTCCGGTTATTTCCAAGCCCTTGAGGGAGGCGGTTTTTCAGCCAGGAAGAAGCGATCGGGCAGACGACCGGTTCAGCGTCGCCGCTCCCAATCAGTGAACCAGTTGATGAAGTGTTCGATGCCCTGATCCAGGGGTGTACTGGGGGTGAAACCCACCAGCTTTTCCAGAGCCGAGACCTCCGCACAGGTGGCCTCCACATCCCCCGGCTGCATGTCCAGGTAACGCTTCTCGGCCTCGCGACCAAGGTGCTGTTCCAACAGCTCGATCAACCGGCCCAGGGGCTCGGGCCGATGGTTGCCGATGTTGTAGAGGCGGTAGGGGGCATAACTGTTGGCCGGGGTGGGTGTCTCACCGCGCCAGTCCGGATCGGGCGTGGCGGGGTGATCCAGCAGACGAACCATGGCCTGGACCACATCGTCGATATAGGTGAAGTCCCTTTGCATGCGGCCATGATTGAATACATTGATCGGCTCGCCCCGCTCGATGGCCCGGGCAAATTTGTAGTAGGCCATGTCGGGACGGCCCCAGGGACCGTACACAGTGAAAAACCGCAGCCCCGTGCAAGGCAGGCCGTAGAGCGAGGCATAGGAATGGGCCATCAACTCATTGGCCTTCTTGGTAGCGGCGTAAAGGCTGATGGCATGGTCCACGGTGTCGTTTTCCGAGAAGGGAATACGGGTGT
>NZ_SLKM01000193.1:0-15532 GCF_007134575.1 Natronospira sp. | reverse complement strand
TCCGGTCGTAGATATCCATGAAGGACAGCGGGGCGGAGGTGTAGGCACCGGCGCCGGAGACATAGGCGCCCTTGGGCCGCAGGGTGGAGAACTCATAGCCGATGCCGCAGCCGGCCTTGAGCGTAAGCCCCGCCTCGTGGACCTTGCCGAGGATGTCGTTCATGGAATCCTTGATGGTGCCGGAGACGGTGCAGTTGATGGTGGAGGTGGCCGGCTTGTGTGCCTGGGCACCGGCGTTGGACACGATCCGCCCGGCCGGGATGGCGCCCTGGCGCAGGGCCCAGAGGAAACGCTCGTACCAGTGTTCGCGGGCATCGGGCTTTTCCACCTCGGCCAGGGCCCTGGCGACGCGCTTGTAGGTGTCATCGACGGTTTCGTCGAGGACGGTGCCATCCTTGGTCTTGAGGCGATACTTCTTGTCCCAGATGTCCACGGACGCATCCTGGACGGGGATCGCCTTTACTGCTGTCTTGTCCATTTCAAGCGCGGTGCTCATGTTGCCTCCTGATGATTATTTATTGACCGGGCACACGCGCGCGCACGCGCTTGTCGGCCACGGCCTGGCTTAATTACTTGGACTGGAGTCCTTCCCCTCTCGTTCGACGCGACCGGCGTGGCCGGTGCTCGCTCCCGTGATCTGTCACCCCGTGGACAACTCTGTGGATAAGCTGGGGATGACAAAACACAATATCTTGTGACGAATAACAACTAGCGTAGCAGGGCCGGAATCCCTGTCAAGAAATTTCACGGGCCGGGCATCATATCGAAAAATAACTGCAAAACAAGGACTTGACAGCTTGCACGGGGCACGCTCCAGGGCCCTAACGTGGGTAAATTCAGGCACTTAAGGTCTCGGGCAGGTTTCTGGGCGCCCCAAGATATTGTGTTGGGGATGGCCAGGGCCGCGTCAGAAAGCCGCCGGATTTGAATAATCGTCAAGAAAACCACGATCGGGGGTCTTGAAACGGGGACGAGCGCCCCTAAATCGGATATCAGAACGGCATATCCAGGCAATCAGCCCGGAAACATCAGGAGGTGATGACCATGGCAATGAACATTAGCCCGTATCGTCGTCGGCCCTGGGGTCTGATGAATCAGCTCCAGAATGAACTCAACACGATTTTTGACGGTGTCCCCGGTTATGAGAGCGAGACCGGTGAGGTGTCCGATTGGGCCCCGGCGGTGGACATCCGCGAGGAGCAGGACCGCTTCATCCTGCATGCGGACGTGCCCGGCGTGGACCCCAATGACATCGAGATCACCATGGAGAACGGCACCCTGACCATCCGCGGTCAGCGGACCGAGGAAAACAAGGAAGAGCGCAACGGCTATCGCCGCGTGGAGCGCGTCTCCGGCCAGTTCTTCCGGCGCTTCGTGCTGCCCGACAGCGCGGATGCCGACAAGATCAGCGCCGAGAGCAGGAACGGCGTGCTGGAAGTGGTGATTCCGAAGCAGGAGAAGGTCCAGCCGCGCCGGATTCAGGTCAAGGGCTGAACAACCGGCCGCGCGCTGTCAGATCAGGACTGGCCCGGGCTTGCCCGGGCCATTTTTTTGTCCATCCCGCCCGGCCTGTCACCCCCCTCACGGGGGGATGGTAACGGCGGCGGAAAAACGCGAGAATCGGCAACTTCAGCCGGCCTTCGGGGAACCCGGCGAAACGCTTGCAGTCTTCTTATAGACGTCGGAAGTCGATTAACCACTTTTCAACCCATGCATGAGGAGAGACCACTCATGAGCAGAGCCATCCTGCCCAAATTCGCAGGTGTTCTGAGCTTGTTTGTACTGAGTTTTGCGGCTCAGGCCGCGCTGCCAGCCACAGACGGCCAGGGACGGGAGTTGCCCTCGCTGGCACCCATGCTGGAAGAGGTTTCGCCGGCGGTGGTCAATATTTCCACGCGCGGCACGGTGGAGGTGCAGCGGCACCCCTTCGCCAACGACCCCTTCTTTCGGCGCTTTTTCGACATGCCCGACCAGCCCCAGGAGCGGGAGACCCAGAGCCTGGGCTCCGGGGTGATCGTGGATGCGGAAAACGGGGTCATCCTGACCAACCACCATGTGATTGATAATGCCGACCAGATCTCGGTCCACCTGCATGACAACCGGACCTACGAGGCCGAGGTGGTGGGCTCGGACGAGCAGAGCGATGTGGCGGTGATCCGCATCGACGCCGATAACCTCAAGCAGATCGAGATCGCCGATTCCGACCGGGTTCGGGTGGGGGATTTCGTGGTCGCCATCGGCAACCCCTTTGGCCTGGACCATACCGTCACCTCGGGCATCGTTTCCGGCCTGGGCCGGGCCCTGCGCGGGGGCGATGGCCGCATCGAGGACTTCATCCAGACCGATGCCGCCATCAACCCGGGTAACTCCGGCGGCGCCCTGGTGACCCTGGACGGGCGCCTGGTGGGGATCAACACCGCCATCCTCTCCGGCCGCGGCGGCAATATCGGCATCGGTTTTGCCATCCCCACCAATCTGGCCAGCGGCATCATGGACCAGATTCTCGAGGAAGGCCGGGTCCGGCGGGGCCGTCTGGGCGTGTCGGTGCAGAACCTGACCCCGGACTTTGCCGAGGCCATGGGCATTGATCGCCATCGCGGCGCCCTGGTGACTCAGGTGGCCCCCAACTCCGCCGCCGAGGAAGCCGGCATCGAGGAAGGCGATGTGATCGTGCGCCTCAATGACCGGCCGATTACCAGCATCCGCGAGCTGGTCACCCGGGTCAGCCTGCTCCGGGTGGGCGAGGAAGTCAGCCTGGAGATCCTGCGCAATGGTGACGAGCTTACGGTCACCGCGGTCATCTCCGACCCCGAAGAAACCTCGGTCAAGGCCGAGGAACTGCACCAGCGCCTGGCCGGCGCCAGCTTCAGCGAGCTGGATGAGCGCTCCCCGCTCTTCGGTCGCGTGGAAGGGGTGCTGGTGGACGAGGTGGAACGGGGCAGCCCCGCCGCCCGTCATCTGCGCTCCGGTGATGTGATCACCTCGGTCAATCGGGAGCCGGTGCGGAACCTGAGTGAACTGCGCGAGGCCCTGCAGGACGCCGATGCCCTGGTGCTCAATGTCCGCCGGGGCGACGGAGCCCTGTTCGTGCTGATCCGCTAAGCGGCTGCAACAAGGCCTGATACGAAAAAAGCCCCGCCAGACCGGCGGGGCTTTTTCTTTGCTGGGCTGCCGGATTGCCTAGAAGTGCCAGTGGGCGGTGATGGTGGTGACGTCACCGTCGATGGCGTTGAAGTGCACTTCCAGGGGCTGGCCGAGGATCTGGAAACCCAGCCCGGCGCCACCGGCAATGCCGAAGTCGTCGCCGCTGAAGCTGCCGACCTTGACCCGGTTGTAGGCCACCCCGCCGCGAAGCTTGAGGTAGAGCCGCTCACTGCCCCATTGCCCGGTGAGGTAGCTGCCCAAATGCTGCATGGACCAGTCCTCGCCCAGCCAGCGACCATCGGTCAGGGTCAGACCCAGCTCGGTCTCGTAGCCCATCCACTCGGGCATGAAATCTGGACCCACGCCCCAGGTGCCACTGGCGAAGGTGGCAATGTCGTTACCGTCGAAATCCCGGAACATGTGATCATCCCAGGCCCAGGCGATCCCCGCGTTGATGGACCAGAAGTCGCGGCGGTCCTCGGCCTGGACGGCGCTGGCGGCCACAAGGCAGGCCAGGGCCAGGGTGGCGGACGGCAGGCGGCGTGACGGCATGATGGCTTCTCCCTCTCTGAAAGCGTGCTCAAAGCGTGACGGCAAGTACTTGGCCGTGGGCCGGCCTCCCCCGCGCCGGCCTCGACACCGGCAGTTTAGCAGGCGGCGCGGCTCAGAGAAGCATGCTCAGGCCAACCAGCAGCAGAACCAGGGCGAAGGTGCGGCGCAGCAGCCGATCGGGCAGGCGCCGGGCGAGACGACTGCCGAGGGGGGCGAAGACCATGGATGTGGCGGCAATGGCCAACACCGAGGGCCACTGGACCAGGCCGATGGTGGCGGGGATGGGGCTGTCCACCGCCATCAGGGCATAGACGGCGGTGGCGATCACCCCCACCACCAGCACGGCGGTGACCGAGACCGCCACCGCCTGGGCCATGGCCAGGCCCCGCCACTGCAACCAGGGCACGGTAAGAATCCCGCCCCCGACTCCCAGCATGGCCGAGAGCGTGGCCACCCCCACCCCGCCGAAGAGCAATTCCGGTGCCCGGGCCCGGCCGGCCTGCTCGGGCGGCCGCTGGGGAAGGATCATGCGAAACGCGACCAGAAACATAAAACCGGCAAACAGCGCGGTGAGCAAGGTCGCCGAAATCTGGGCCACCACCAGCGGCGCAATTACCGAACCGATGGCAATCCCCGGCAATAGCCAGGGCAGCAGATCACGGCGGGTGGTGCCCTGCCGCCAGTGGGTTCGGACAGCCGTGGCGGTGGTCAGCACCATGGTCGCCAGCGAGGTGGCCACCGCTACCGGCATGGCCAGCTCGGCTTCGATGCCCTGGGCACGGAAGATCCAGAACAGGGCCGGGACCACCACGATGCCGCCGCCCAGCCCCAGCAGACCGGCGAGCAGGCCGGCCAGTACCCCGACCAGCAGGAGAATGGGGAGAAGAATCAGCAGTTCCTGCATGCACAGCGTCCCGGTGAAAAGCGGCCATTATAGGGGATCAAAGGCTGGCGATGCGCCGGGCTTGGGCTATCCTTTGGAGCCCTGAGCCAAACAATCGCCAGAAAGGGAGGATGAACAATGAACAAGATCAAGCTGACGACCGGCCTGAGCATGGTGGCAGTGCTGGCCCTCGGCCTGGGTAGCCCGGTGCTCGCCGACGAACACGGCGTCTATCGCGCCCAGTTCACCACCGCCGTGGAGGAACGTGAGCCGGTGGACGAGATCGAGGAACTGCGTAACGATCATGAGCTGGTGCTGTTCTTCACCGAGTTTCGCGACATGGAGGGCCACACCCTCACCCACCGCTGGAAGCATGACGGTGATGTGGAAGCGGAAGTAGAACTGACCGTGGGCGGCCCGCGCTGGCGGACCTGGTCCAGCAAGCGCCTGGTGCCCGAGTGGACCGGCACCTGGACGGTGGAAGTGGTTGACGAAGACGGCGATGTCCACGGTAGCTGGTCGTTCGAGTATATCGACCAGGACGAGCCACCGGTGGTGACGGACGACAATGACGGTCAAGACGATAACGGCGGGGATTATTAGCGGCGAGCGGCGAGCTACGAGCTATAAGGCACTGCCAGGCGGGCATCTGCGCCGTAGACGCGCGACCCCACTCCAAGGCCCTACCCCCGGCCGTAGGAGCGGATTTATCCGCGATTGGGCGGCAACCGAAGCCTAAATCGCGGATGAATCCGCTCCTACGGGATATTTGGCTCTCCAGGGGTCGCTGGGGTGGCCACCCCGGGTCAGCGACCCTCCAAAAAAAAAGACCCCGACCAAACGGCCGGGGTCTTGAACGGACGGAACGCGGGGGGGGGTTACATTCCGTCCGGACCTGTTACCGGCCGCCGCGGTTGTCGCGGCGATCCCGGTTTTGTTCTCTGCGTTGCTCACGCCGTTCCAGCTGCATTTCGCGGCGATCCTGGCGCATTTCCCGCTGCATTTCGCGGCGTTCCATGCCCCGTTCGCGGGCTTCGTCGCGGCGTTCCATGGCCTGCTCGCGGCGTTCGCGGGCGAACTCGCGGCGCTCTTCGGGGCTCATTTCCTGCCAGCGCTCGCGGAATTCCTGGCGGTCTTCCGGGCCCATTTCGTGGTAGCGCTCAAAAGCCGCACGCACGCGGTCCTGGGCCTGGGGCGGCAGGCTCTGGAAGGCCACATAGCGCTGACGGATGCCGTGACGCTCGTCCTCGTCCAGGTCCTGCCATTCACGGAAACGACCACGTGCCTGTTCGCGCTGCTCGTCGTCCATTTCCGCCCAGCGCTCGGCGCCGCGGGCCAGGTTTTCCCGGCGCTCGGCCGGGAGGCGGTCAAAACGCTCCGCCATCGGCGCCAGCACGTCCTGCTGGCGGTCGCTGAGGTCATTCCATTCCGGCACACTGGCCAGCGCCGTGCCTGCCATCGCCGTGCCCACGACAAGTGCACACAGACCGGCCATCCACTTACGCCCCCCAACGATATTAGTGCTCATGGTCATCCTCCTTGGGCGAGTCCGGGTCTTCTTCAAGAAGCAGACCGTCCATCGCCTCTTCGTCGAGCAGGTAGAGATCCATGGGATCCACCCACTCACCATCCTCCCCCGTGAATTCACCCAGGAACTCCAGGAGTTCCGGGTCGGGCGCCTCCCCGGCAGTGCCGGGGATGGCCAGGCCCAGCGTGGCCAGGCCACCCAGGGTCAGACTGCAGAGGACATTAGCCCGCATCCTTGGCGTCCTCCCGTGCACTCAATTCCGCTTCCAGCCAGAGGTAGAAATCCAGATCCGCGTATAGCGTCATGTCTTCCTCGGCCAGCAATATTTCCAGGTCAGAGACATCGTTCCGGGCCTCGGCCCAATCACTCTCGATGGTCTGGTCCGGGCCGCCGTTCAGCATGGGCAGCAGCATCAGACTGAGCAGACCCAGCGAGGCGGCCAGGGCCACCGGCACCTGCCAGCGCGCCGGACGTGGCAGCGGCAACGCTTCTCGAGGCTGCTTCAGTGCCTCTCGCCGTGCCCGGCGCAGGCGGGCGCGATCCAGCTCATCGACCTCGGCGAGCCCGGCCTCGAAGGCCTCGCGCAGGGCGCGAATCTCGGCTTCGTCATGTTCCTGTTCGCTGCTCATCGATGCGCTCCCAGAACCTCTCGCAATTTCGCCAGGGCCCGTGACAAATGGGTCTTCACACTGCCGGCCGAGCATTTCATGGCGGCGGCCGTCTCGCTCACATCCATACCCTGAATAATCCTCAGGGTGACCGCCTCGCGCTGACGCTCCGGCATGTCCTCCAGGGCGGCCACCAGGGCCTCGATCCCGGAGGCGTTGCTCAGCCACTCCTCCGGCCGACTGGACGAGGGCGCGGGCGCGCGCTCGATCAAGTCCTCGCGGCCCGGCTCGTCGTCGGCGAAGGCCGGGGCCTGCTGCCAGCGCTGTCGCACCTGGCTGTGGCGCTGGTAATCCCGGACCCGGTTGTGGACGATGCCGTAAAAGAGGCGACTCCACTCTTCCCGGGGCCGGCCGGCATAATGGGCGACGAATCGCTCCATGCCGTCCTGGACCACGTCATGCGCATCCTCGCTGTTGCCCAGACGCATCCGGGCAAGCTGGAAGGCCCTCAATTCGACCGAGGCGAGGAATTCATCCAGACTGTGCTGCATTCCCCCTCCGCTTCGGTCTGGCCCTCCATTCGCGGCCTTTACACTGAACATAACGGGCGAGCCCGGCCGGCGTTGACAGGCCGGGGAAAAAATTTTCGCCGGGCGGTTCTGGGCTTGACTTATGCACATGGCCGTCGTTTACCGGATTTCAGGCGCATTACTTTATAATGGGCCTGAAGCAAAATACGTAACTCACTGATTTCGCTATAAATAGAGATTTCGGTGAAAAATTGATCAATCTAAAGCGAAGCCAGTAATCAATGGGCCTAGAGGCAGATAAACCCAAGTCTTCCACATTGTTATCCACAGCTTCTGTGGAAACTTTACCGGCGGGGGTGTGGGGTGGCTGAACGGATTTGGCGGGTGGCCATCCCCTCACCCTTGCGGCGGCTGTTTGATTACCTGCCGCCGGCCGCTGATTCGGGTCGCGACCCGGTCGGCTGCCGGGTCCGGGTGCCCTTTGGCAGTCGGCGCGTGGTGGGCCTGGTGGTGGAGACCCAGGCGGAGGCCGGCAGCCTGCCCCGCGACCGTCTGCGGCGGGCGGATCGACGCCTGGATGAGGAGGCATTGGTGCCGGCCCCGCTGATGCAACTGGGGCATTGGTGTGCGGCCTACTACCACCACCCGCCGGGGGAGGTCTTTGACCATCTGCTGCCGGCGGCTCTGCGCCGGGAGGCGGATGCCGGTCGCAAGCCGGAGCAGTGGTGGCGGCTGAGCGAGCAAGGCCGTGAGCAGGACCTGGACGCGCTGGCCCGCGCCCCCCGTCAGCAGCGACTGATCGCCCGCCTGCGTGAGGCCGGGGGCGAACTGCCGGCCCGTGAGCTGCGGGATCTGGGCGATGGCTGGCAGGGCGTGGCCCGGCGCCTGGCGGACAAGGGCCTGGTGGTGGAAGAGTCGCGACAGCCCGCCGCGCCGCCGGCCAGTGAGGGCAGCGAGGCGGTGACGCTAAACCCGGCCCAGGCCTCGGCGGTGGAGGCCATCGAGGCGGGCCTGGGCGGCTTTCATTGTCATCTGCTGGAAGGGGTCACCGGCAGCGGCAAGACCGAGGTCTATCTGGCCGGGATCCGGGCGGCCCTGGCGCGGGGCGAGCAGGTCCTGGTGCTGGTACCGGAAATCGCCCTCACCCCTCAGCTCACCGCCCGCTTTCGAGCCGCCCTGCCGGCCCGGGTGGGCCTGTATCACTCGGGCATGAACGAGCGGGAACGCCGCGATACCTGGTTACTGGCCCGCGACGGGTCGCTGGACGTCATCATCGGCACCCGCTCGGCGGTGTTCATGCCCCTGCCCCGGCCGGGCCTGTGCGTGGTGGACGAGGAACACGACCCGGCCTACAAGCAGCAGGATGGCTTTCGTTACTCGGCCCGCGACCTGGCGCTGGTGCGCGCCCGCATGCAGGGCTTCCCGGTGGTCCTGGGCTCGGCCACCCCGGCACTGGAAAGCCTGCGCAATGCCGAGGACGGTCGCTATCGCCGGCTGAGCCTGCCGGAGCGGGCCGGGGACGCCCGCCCGCCCAAACTGCGGGTGGTGGATATCCGCGGCCAGAACCTGGACGGGGGCTTGAGCGGGCGACTGTTGCAACGCCTGGATGCCCACCTGGAGGCAGGCCACCAGGCCCTGCTGTTTCTCAACCGCCGCGGCTATGCGCCGGTGCTGGTCTGCAATCATTGCGGCTGGACCGCCGACTGCAGTCGCTGTGATGCCCGCATGACCTATCACCGGGCCCGGGGCAGCCTGGACTGCCATCACTGCGGCGCCAGCCGGCGACTGCCACGGGCCTGTCCGGAATGCGCCAGCAACAAGCTGGGGGTTGCCGGGCAGGGCACCGAGCAGCTGGAACAGATCCTCAGCCGTCGCTACCCGAGCATTGGCCAGGTCCGCATCGACCGTGACACCACCCGCGCACGGGGGCGAATGGACAGCCTATTGGCCAGGGCCCGCGACGGCAGCGCCCAGCTGCTGATCGGCACCCAGATGCTGGCCAAGGGCCATGATTTCCCCAACCTCACCCTGGTGGGTCTGATTGACGCCGACCAGGGCCTGATGAGCGCGGACTTTCGTGGCCCGGAGCGCATGGCCCAGTTGATCACCCAGGTAGCCGGTCGGGCCGGGCGCGGGCAAGCCGCCGGCGAGGTCCTGATTCAGACCCGGGCGCCGGACCATCCCCTGCTCGAGACCCTGATCCAGGGAGGTTATCCGGCCTTTGCCCGGGCGGCGCTCAGCGAACGCCGGGAGGCCGGCTTTCCGCCCTTCAGTCATCTCGCCCTGCTGCGGGCCGAGGCCCACCAGCGGGAAGCGGTCAATGCCTTCCTGGAAGAGGCCGCCGAACTGGGTCGTCGCCAGGCCGAGTCATCGATCATGCTGCTCGGCCCCCTGCCCGCTCCCATGGAACGCCGCGCCGGCCGCTACCGGGCCCAGGTCCTGATCCAGGCCGACGGCCGCCGCCCCCTGCACCGCCTGCTGGCCCCCTGGACCCCCGCCCTGGAAGGACTGAAATCGGCCCGCAAGGTGCGATGGTCGCTGGATGTGGATCCGGTGGAGTTGTTCTGAAGCCGCCAGGGTGAGCTCCTAGGGCCCCTGTATGGGGGGTGGTCGTCGTCCATTGCCTGACATTAGCCTGAATATACGGACTCCCCCGGCCCGTGTTACGCGGGTCAGGCGGTATGGTATTTCAAGGTTCATGGAGGGTTAAATGAGTAACCATCACCTCATTTTCAGGGAGACCTCGCAGTCTCGATCATTGATTCGTGCAGCCGCCCTCGGTGGCCTGCTTCCGGCGATCCTGCTGGCCGGCTGCCTGGCCGACGGCATGGACGCTGATGACGAGGATGCCGACGGACTTCCTGGCGGCCCCGAAGAGGACAGCTACCTGGTCGGCGGGGTAGTGGAGGACATGAGCGGCGCCGGCCTCTTGCTCACCCTCAACGACCAGGAAACCCTCACGCTGGATGCACCCGGCAGCTTCCAGTTCGATTCCGAGATCGAGGAAGGCGAGTCCTATTCCGTGACCGTGACGAGCGCGCCGGATGGTGAAGCCTGCCAGGTGGACAATGGCAGCGGCATGATTGCTGACCAGGACATTGATGATGTGCTGGTTAGCTGCGAAGACTTCACCGTCATTGGCCTCTCGGGCCAACCGGGCACTGTCACCGTGCACCAGATCGGTCCGGGAGAGGCCGACCTGCTCTACTCCAGCGATCCCGACTGCGATTGGCACAATCTTGGGCAATGCGCGGATTCCGGCGTGATTCAGGACGCCACCGCCGGTGACGGCGACGAGATGGCGCTTGAGCTGGAAGCGCTTGGCGTGGAGGCCGGCACCGTGATGCATTTCGCCTTGCAGACCGACACCAGCATCAGCGCCCCCGGTAGCGGCGTGCTCAGCGCGGGCAAACCCATTAGCTTCGATGGCAATGTCTGGATTGAGGCCCTGGAGACCGGAGAGGAACGCCTCTATGTCGGCGGGAATTTCCAGTGGATCGGCCTACAGCAATCCGCAGCGCTGCTGGTTCCTGGCGTGGACAGCGGAACGAGTGGCCTCGCCATCAATGCCGGCCAGGATCTGGATGGCATCGTGCGGCGGGCCATTCCCGATGGCGAAGGTGGCTGGTACCTGGCGGGCATCTTCCGTGCCCCGGACAGTGACGACCTGCACATGCTGCAACGCCTGGACGCCAGTGGCCGGCTGGATCCGGATTTCCAGGTCACCACGGAAGACTCAGGCGGGCCGGTCAGCATTCCGGCCAATGCCCCGGCACCGGCCGGGATGCCCGACGGAGACCTCGTGAATATGGGCGCCTACGATGCCGAATTGCATGACGGCACACTCTACCTCGGGGGCCCATTCGAGATCGCCAATGGCGAACCACGGGCCCAGCTGGCTGCAGTCAACGCTGAGACGGGAGAGCTGCTATCCGACAACCCCGGCGAAGCCCTTTCGCCCCTCATCGTTTCGGCACTGCATATCCACGAGGACAAGCTGTTCGTGGGTGGCGGGTTCGCTCACCCGGACGGCTTCAAGGGCGGCCTGAAGGCGATTGACCTGAACAGCGGTGACGAACTGCCCGACTGGAACCTGACCTCCGAGAATACCGGCCTGATTCATCATCTGCTCAGCGATAACAATCGCCTCTATGCCGGTGGCATGTTCGACGAGATCGATGGGGTCAGCCGCCAGAACATCGCGGCCATTGAGCTGGAGAGTGCGAATGTACTTTCCGAAGCCGACTGGGCAACGGCCGTCAGTGGTCAGGTCCGGGCCATGGCCAATCACCATGGTCGGCTGTATATCGGAGGCACTTTCCATGCCGTCAATGGTGAACAACGCATGAGTGCTGCATCCGTAGCGATCGGCGACGGCACTCTGGATGGTAACTGGGATCCAGGCCTGTACGGCGATTCAATTGATCCCCCCACCGTCCGCGCCATCGCGGCCCATGACGATCACATCTACCTTGGCGGTCACTTTCATCGGCTGGGCCATGATGGCGGCCCCGGTCCCCTGTCCAGCACGGATGAAGGCAATAAGACCCAGGGCGACGACAATGGCCATGACCGACATAACATTGCCGTTGTGGACCGTGTCGATGCGGAACCCCATGAATGGCGGGCTGACGTTGCCGGCGAGGTTCTCGATTCCGGCCTGGTCAATGTACCGGTAGAAGCGATCGGCCTGGACGGCGACCGGGTTCTCCTGGGCGGGACGCTCACTGCCCTGGCCACCGACAAGAGAGAGAACCTGGCGGCCTACGACCTGGACACGGGCGTCCTGGATCCGGATTGGAGGCCCAGTACCAACGGGGCCGTACACGAGCTACTGCTCGATGGTGACCGCCTCTTTATGGGCGGGCCATTCTCCGAGGTCAACGGGGAAGATCACAATGGCATGGCTGCCCTGCAGGCATCAGATGGGGAGCTGGTGGACGGCTGGCAGGCCGATGTTTCAGGTAGCGGTCGACCGGTCCGGGACATGTTCGTGCATGAGGGCTCGCTGTATTTCTCGGGTCGCTTCAGGGCGGTCAATTCGGTTGACCGGGAAGGGGCCGCGGCCGTCAGCGTCCAGGATGGCAGTCTGCAGAGCTGGGACCCGCAGATCAGCGACCACAACAACACCGCAGTGGCCATGACTTACCACAATGATCGCATCTTCCTGGCTGGCGAGTTCAATGAAGTGGGCGGACAGACCCGCAACAACATCGTCGCGGTCGAGCCGGGCGGCGATGGCGATGTGGTGACTGGCTGGGATGCGGGTGATGGCCCGGTGGCCAGTTCCTTCAGCCAGGAACAGCGTCTCGCCGCGGCCGACGGCGTCGTTTATGTGGCCGGGAATATTGAGCAGGCCGACGGTGAAGACCGCGATCACTTCGCCGCCTTCAATGCCGACAATGGTGATCTGGAGGATTGGGCGCCCGAGTCGAGTCGGCGCTTTATCTGGGCCCTGGCGGTTGATGGGGACCGGATTCTGGCCGGTGCACGTCGCATCACCGCACTCGATGGCCGCAGTCTGGCCGCGATCGACGGGGACGGGGGACTTGATAGCGAGTGGACGCCGGAGCCCGATGATTCGGTCAGTGTCATCCACGTCAACGAGGGCCGCGTCTATGTGGGCGGCATGTTCAGCCGAATAAACGGCGAATCCGCCGTCGGCTTCGGCGTGCTCGATCGCGAAAGCGGTGAACTCATCTGGTAAGGCGCGGTAGCGCAAGGCCCACCCAGCAGCGGCGCCGGGCAGTCCCCGGCGCCGTTTCTTTTTCTCCCGACGACGGGGCAGGGTCACCATTCCGACCCGATCGACAAGCCTTCCAGCGCCATGACCACCGGAAGGGGATGCCTTTAATGTTAGAATCTCGGCTTTTAATCCAGCCGGAAGTCGCATCGTGAAGGAAGAAATCAGCCAGTTGCTCGAGCAGGCCCTCAAGGGCCTGGTGGAAGAAGGTGTGCTGCCCGAGGAGACCCGCGGGACGGCCATTCAGGTGGAGCGGGCCCGCGACCGCAAGCACGGGGATTTTGCCGCCAACCTGGCGATGATGCTGGCCAAGCCGGCGCGCCGGAATCCCCGGGAGCTGGCCGCAGCCATTGTCGAGGCCCTGCCGGCCTCGGATCTGGTCCGGAAGGTGGAGATCGCCGGGCCCGGCTTCATCAATTTCTTCCTCAGCCCCCAGGCCTGGCATGCGGTGGTGGAAGAGGTCTTTGAGCGCGGCACGCGCTTCGGTCACAGCGATATCGGCCGGGACGAGAAGATTCATCTGGAGTTTGTCTCCGCCAATCCCACCGGCCCCCTGCATGTGGGCCATGGCCGGGGTGCGGCCTATGGCAGCACCGTGGGCAATCTGCTCGAGGCCATCGGCCATCCGGTTCACCGGGAGTATTACGTCAACGATGCGGGCCGGCAGATGGACATCCTGGCCACCTCGGTCTGGCTGCGCTATCTGGAACTGGGGGGTGCCGAGCTGCGTTTCCCCAGCAACGGCTATCGCGGCGATTACATCATCGACATCGCCCGCCAGTTGCGGGAGGAACACGGCGAGGCCTTCCAGCAGCCGGTGGAGTCGGTCTTCCATGGCCTGCCCGAGGACGCCCCCGACGGGGACAAGGAAGCCCATATTGACGGGCTCATCGGCCGCGCCCGTCATCTGCTCGGCGAGGAGGCCTTCCAGACCGTGTTCCTCACTGCGCTTGAGGACATTCTTGCCGACATTCGCGAGGACCTGTCGGCCTTCGGCACCGAATTCGATGAGTGGTTTTCCGAGCGCTCCCTAACCAGCGGCGGCATGGTGGATCATGCCCTGGAGGAGCTGGAGAAAAGCGGCGACGTCTATGAACAGGACGGCGCCAAGTGGTTCGCGGCCGAGAAGTATGGCGACGAGAAGGACCGGGTGGTGGTGCGCGACAACGGCCAGGCTACCTATTTCGCCTCCGACATCGCCTACCACCTGAACAAGCGCGAGCGGGGCCATGACCGCCTGATCGATATTCTCGGCGCCGACCATCACGGCTACATCGCCCGGCTCAAGGCCGGCCTGGAAGGCATGGGTCAGCCGGGGGATTCCCTGGAAGTGCGCCTGGTGCAGTTCGCCCATCTCTACCGGGGCAAGGAAAAACTGCAGATGTCCACCCGTTCGGGTTCCTTCGTGACCCTGCGGGAGCTGCGCGAGGAAGTGGGCCGGGACGCGGCGCGCTTTTTCTATGTCATGCGTTCCAATGAACAGCATCTGGACTTCGACCTGGAGCTGGCCAAGTCCCAGTCCAGCGATAACCCGGTCTATTACGTGCAGTACGCCCATGCCCGCATCTGCAGTGTCTTCCAGCAAGCGGAAGACAAGGGCTTTCAGTACAGCCGGGACACTGGTCTGGCCAACCTGGATCAGCTGGACGAGGATCATGAGGACCAGCTCATGGTCACCCTCTCCCGTTTCCCCGAGGTGGTGGAGGCCGCGGCCCGCAACCGGGCGCCCCATCAGCTCACCCAGTACCTGCGGGACCTGGCCAATGACCTGCACACCTATTACAACGCCCACACCTTCCTAGTGCTGGAAGAAGAGATCCGCAATGCCCGGCTATGCCTGGTGGAAGCCACACGCCAGGTACTGGCCAATGGGCTGGCACTGATTGGCGTGTCGGCACCGGAATCCATGTAAGCGCAGGGAAAGGACCGCCATGCCCAGGGACTACAAGAACGCCGGACAGGCCAGGAGGAAAGATCCCGTGGAGACGACACCTGGATGGGTCTGGCTGATTGCCGGCTTCGTGCTCGGCTTTGGCGCCGCCATGGCCGTCACCTGGCTGCAGCAGTCGGACACGGAACTGCCGCAACTCGACCTGGAGGCGGCCCGGGAACAGGCCGAGTCGGATGAGGGCGACGAGGCCGAGGAAGGCCGCAGCCGCTTCAACTTCTACCGCATGCTGGAAAGCTTTGAGGTCGTGGTCCCCGAGGAGGAGGTCCGGGTCCGGGAGCCGGAGGGCGGGGAAAGCGTCGAACCCACCCCGGAAGGCCGCTACATCCTGCAGGTGGGTTCATTCCGCAGTGAGTCCGACGCCGACCGCATGCGGGCGGAGCTGGGCATGGCGGGTTTCGAATCCCATATCCAGCGGGTCACCATTGACGATGGCCAGACCTATTACCGCGTCCGCGTCGGCCCCATCGAGGATGCCGAACGCCTGGACCGCACCCGGTCGAGGTTGGAGGATCAGGGGATTGAGCCGTTGTTGATTCGCTTGCGCGACGACTAGGCTTATCGAATCCCACCCTGTAGGCACGGATTTATCCGCG
>NZ_SLKM01000082.1:0-4309 GCF_007134575.1 Natronospira sp. | reverse complement strand
GATTAGCCTACGCCAACTACTTGTTGGCCTTCGGTCGATTTGAGGAAGCGATGACGGAGGTCACGACCCTGCGTCGCCACCAGCCCTTGTTTTACGCGGTGCCTATGGTGGCCTGGAACTACCTCATGCAGGGCGAGACCGAGCTGGCCTGGAAGGAAATCCAGCGTATTACCCTGACCGAGCCCCGCTCGGCCGCCTATCATGTCTCGGCCCAGCATATTGCCTTCCAGCGAGGTGACGAGTTCGTGGCCATGGAGCACCTTAAGGCCCTGATGACCCTGGCCGGTATCGAGAACGAACGGCTGGCCCGCTTTGAGGCCGACTTTGCCGAAGCCGGACTGGCCGGGGTCCATGCTCGCTTGCTGGATGAGCGTGAAACTGCGGAGCTGGGTCATTACCGACCGCCCCTGTCCTGGGCACGCTATGCCCTGGTGGCCGGGGAGTATAGCCAGGCCCTGGATCATCTGGAGGCGGCGCGCGAGGACTCCCAGGAAGCGCTGCTCTGGCTGGCCGTGGATCCGCATTATCGCGCCCTGCATGCCGAGCCCCGCTTTCAGGCTGTGCTGACCAGTCTTGGTTTGACGTTGCCAAGCAATTGAAAGTAATAGGATTAATTAGGCTTTAAGAAGCTTTGGGCCGGCTTCAGGACGGGCCCGGACGCGATCGGCAGACTGGCCGGACTTCATTCTCAGGAGTCCGAACCATGTCATTTTCGAGTGTCCGTCTGACACTGATTTTCTTGATTCTATTCCATACCGTGCCCGGCGACGCCGCTGACTGGCCATTGTTCAAGGGTGATCCCGAGCGCAGCGGTCATGTCCGCCAGGATGTGGCTGTCACAAGCCTGGCGCTGGACTGGCAATTCCGCCTGCCCACCACCATTGCCAGTTCGCCGGTGGCCGTCGGGGATCAGCTCTTCGTGGCTGGTGAGAACGGCAACCTCTATGCCTTCGGGCTTGCGGATCGCCAATTGCAATGGATTCGCCCCTCGGGCGGAGCCATCAGTGCCACGCCGGCCGTTTTCGGGGACTTCGTCTATATCCTTAATCTCGATGGTTTGTTCCAGGCCATCCATCGCGTCGACGGAACTGAGGCCTGGTCTTTTCGGACCGGCGGTGAGAAGCGCTTCAGCGCCATCCACTACATGGGAATTCGGCACAGCGATGCCCCGATTCGCGACCCCTGGGATTTCTACCTGTCCTCACCCCTAGTGGCCGACGGCCGCGTCCATGTGGGTAGCAGCGACGGCCATCTGTACACCCTGGATGCCGATACCGGCGAGCTGCTCTGGCGCTACCGGACCGCTGGCATGGTCCATTCCTCCCCGGCCCTTGGCCGCAAGCATCCGGATGGCCATACCCTGGTGATTGGCGACTGGTACGGCATGGTGCATGCCCTGGATGCGGAAAGCGGGGAGGTTCGCTGGACCTACGCCACCGAGCGGGATAGCGTTCATCAGCAGTGGCTGGGCGTCCAGTCCTCGCCAGTGGTGGACGGTGACCGGGTTTACGTGGGCAGCCGTGACGGCTACCTGTATGCCCTGTCTTTGGCAACCGGAGAGGTGCTGTGGCGTTACGCCATGATGCAACGCTCCTGGGTGGTGGCCACGCCTTCCGTGGATGATGAACGTATCTACCTGGGTAGCTCGGTGCCGGGTTTCGTGATCGCCCTGGACCGGGTGGATGGGACCGAGGTCTGGCGTCGGGAGGTCGGTGCCTGGAGCTACAGTTCACCCCTGGTCCTCGGGCGCCATTTGGTCACGGCGGTCATGAACGGTGATCTGTTAGTACTGGACGCCGCGACAGGTGAACAACGCTGGCGGTATCAAAGCGATGCCGCCCGGGAAAACCATTTTGGCACGCTGGACCCGGACAGCGGGCAGTTCGATAACGAACGCCTGGGTTCCGGGGAGCTGCACCAGGCGCTTTACGGCTACATGGAATACATCCTGCATCTGGGAGGGTTCCTGTCTTCGCCGGCCTGGCATCGGGATGAGCTAATTATCAGCACCAGCGACGGTCAGGTCTTGATCTTCCGTGTGCAGGAAGACTGACTGCCGGATCTGTGGAACTGTGGCAGGATAGTCGATCCCTCGGGACAATGTGAGAATCGTCGATGGTCGAGATCGTCAAAGTCAGCACTGAAACCCAGATTGCTGCAGTGGCCCGCCTGGCTCGGGAAATCTGGGTGGATCACTACGCGCCCATCATTGGTCGGGCTCAGGTGGATTACATGCTGTCCAACTTTCAAAGTGAGGCCGCCATTGCCCGGCAATTGAATGAGGGTCAGGAATATTACCTGCTCCGCCGGGACGGGCAGGCTGCCGGCTATCTGGCGCTGATTGCAGAGCCCGCCGAACAACGGTTGAAGATCAGCAAGATCTACGTCGACGGCCGCTACCGTGGCCAGGGTCTGGGCCGGCGCTTACTGGCATTCACCGAAGAGGTTTGCCGGGAGCGTGATCTGGACATGCTCTGGCTGACCGTCAACCGCGATAATCTGGATTCCATCCGCTGGTATGAAAGCATGGGCTTTCGCAATACAGGTCCGGTTATGTTCGACATCGGTGGGGGCTATGTCATGGACGACTATCGCATGGAGAAGCAGCTGAGCGAGCCAGGCACATCTCATGGTGCTCGCGGATCGCTACTCCATGGCGATGAATGAACCATTAACCTCTCCGTCATGGCAGTCACTGCCGGAGCAATGATGGTCATTGGATATCCTCCCTGCTCTTGTAGTGTGCAAGCATGTCGATTCGGGAGTGACGGCTCGGTATTCGCCCAATTGCGCCGATTTTGATTAGACTGATCCTTCCTGTAGCGCTCAGCAAAGGGGGTTCCCATGTTCCAGCGTGTCGCGCTCGCCATACTGCTTGGCCTGGCCACCTTCTTCTCGCCGATAGGCGAGGGTCTGGCCGATACCGTCAATCATCGGGTTGATTCGGTCACCGTCTACCCCATGAAGGCGGAAGTCAGCCGGATTGTCGAATTTGACGTGGACGGGGAGAGTGGCACCTTGCGGCTGGATGGTCTGCCTGCCTCTCTGGACGTCAACGCCTTGCGAATCACGCCCATCAAGCCTGCATCACTGGCCATTGGTCAGCTATCCACCCAGCGACAGCGTGGTACGGAAAGCGAAAGGGCAGCCATCCGTGAGCTACGCGCCCGTATTGAGATGCTTGAGGCTGAGCGGGAAGAAGTGGAGGTACGCCTGGATGTGCTGGCGCTCCAATTGCGTCTGTTGGAGCAGGCGACCGGAGAGGACAGGGCGTCAGCAACCGACTGGAACCAACTGGCGTCAATCACGGGGACCTTGGGCGAGACGGCCGAAAGTGTGATCGGTGAACGTCTCACTGCCCGCCGGGAAGCGCGGCGCCTGGATGAGGAAATCGAGGTGTTGCGTGACAGTCTGGATGACCTGGGCGGGGAACAGACCGAGTCCCGTTCCCTGACGATGAGCTGGCAGGCCGAGGGGCCCGGGCGAGCCGAACTGCAGCTGGAATATGTGGTTTACCGAGCCGGCTGGCATGCGGATTACGAGGTTCATCTCGATACCGGCAGTGAAGAAGTGGAAATTGTTCATCGTGCCCAGATTCATCAGAGCAGCGGGGAAGACTGGGAAGACGTCACACTGTTCGTCTCAACCAGCGAACCGGCACTGGGAGACCAGATACCCGAGCTTTCATCCTGGTATATCGACTTCCATCAACCCCAGGCGGCCGAGGTGCATCAGGATTACAGCCTGCGTCGTGTTCCCGTCACCGGTTCGCGAGTCACTGCTGCGGATCTTGTCGGGAGTGAGTTCTCGGCGGAGTATCGTCTGCCCGGACGCGTCAGCGTGCCAGGGGACGAAGAACACCACCGTTTCACTTTGGGTCGGGCCGAACTGCCGGTGTCACTTTCTTTGAGGACCGTGCCTTCCCGGGCCTCTCATGCATGGCTGTTCGCCACCGGCGAGTTTGAGGGCGAGGTACCGCTGCCGATGGGCAATGCCCATCTCTATCGTGATGGCGTCATGGTGGCCCAGACCGAATTTTCCGCCCTGGTGCCAGGCAACGAGTTCCGCGCGGGCTTTGGCGTCGATCAGCGGACTACCGTGGAGCACAAGCTGGTGCGGGATATCCGGGGTAGCAGCGGTACCTTCCGCCGGCGCAACGAGGTCGAGCGCCTCCATCGCATCACCATCACCAGCGGCCACGACCGGGCAATTCCGATCACCGTGCTTGATCGCATGCCGGTGGCCCGGGATGAACGCATCGAAGTCTCTTTGCTGGACGAGTCAGAGCGCCCCGATCGGCAAGACGTGG
>NZ_SLKM01000162.1:0-15697 GCF_007134575.1 Natronospira sp. | reverse complement strand
GGCAGCGCCACCGACATCTATGGTGAAATCGAAGAGGCATTCCGTTTCATCGTCTTTCAGGAGTGCGCCATCTGGCGTCTGCTCAATGACGACCTGGAAGTGGCCCAATTGGCCAAGCGTCAGGCGGACCCCGCCTATGCCCCCTATCTGGGCGAACGCCATGCCCCCGGCACCATCGGCCACGGCCTGGCCGACCCCCGTGGCAGTGTTTGCGTCCGGGGCGCCCGGGTGGACCTGCCCCGCCTGCTGGACCGCCTGCGCCAGTTCTTCCAGGACACCGCCCGCCTGCAGGAGGAGGCTCTGGATTATGCGGACCTGCAACTTCGGGGGGACGGGCTGGTTCAGTGGAAACATGTTCGCACCCGCCAGGTGATTTTCTGCGAGGGATTCCGGGTCCGTCAGAATCCCTGGTTCCACTGGGCGCCGGTGCGACCGTCCAAGGGAGAGATTCTGACGGTGGGCATCCGTCGCAGCCTGCCCGAGGGGGTATTGAATGCCGGCAAATGGCTGATTCCGCTGGGCGAAGGCCGCTACCGCCTGGGCGCGACCTACCGTCGCGATGACAATGACCCCAACCCGACCGAGGCCGGCCGCCGGGAGTTGCTGGATGCGTTCCGCAACCTTTTTCTTGATCCCCCGGAGGTCGAGATTCTCAGTCATGAAGCCGGGGTCCGCCCCGGCAAGACCGACCACCATCCGGTGATCGGGCGCCACCCGGCCCATCCTCAGCTCGCCCTGTTCAATGGCCTGGGCTCCCGTGGTGCCTTGCTGGCCCCCCATTACGCCCGGCTATTGGCCGATAACCTGGAGAAAGGCAGCCCCATCCCCCGTCCCGCCGATGCCCAGTACTGGCACGAGCGGCAGCGGACCGCCACCGGCGGCGACTAGGCCGACAGGAATAAAGCCATGCGACAGCCATTGACCCAGCTGGCCCAGACCTTGATCCGGCCTCGTCTGCAGGCCGGGGACTGTGCCGTGGATGCCACCGTGGGCAATGGCCATGACACCCGTTTTCTGGCCGAGTGTGTGGGCGAAACGGGACAGGTGCTGGGGCTGGATATTCAGGAGGCCGCCATCCGCACCACCGAAGGACGGCTGGCACAGGCCGGGCTGAACGGGCGGGTGCAATTACGGCAATGCGGTCACGAACGCCTGGACCAGGTCTTGCCCGACCACATGCGGGGGCGGCTCAAGGTGGTGATGTTCAATCTCGGTTATCTGCCCGGCGGCGACCATGACATTGTCACCCGCCCCGACACCACCCTGACCGCCATCCGTGCGGCCTGGGACAACCTCTGCGCGGATGGCCTCATAAGTCTGATGATCTACCGGGGACATCGGGGCGGCAAGGATGAATACCAGGCCATTCGACAATGGCTGGATGATTCGGCACTGCCCTGGTCCCGGCCCGACCCCGAAGCCGCTCAGCGACCAGCCACTGCCCCGGTGCTGCTCCACCTCGGCCGAGGCTGAACCCCGGCCGAGGCGGACCGACTAGCTGGCCGGACATTCATGGCCGGCTTCCGCCAGGACCTGGTGGATGCCTTCAAACTCTTCCTGCATCAGGTCGGCAAAGACACCGCCGACAAAAAACCTCGCCCAGCGACCAAAGTAGGTGGAAAACTGCTGCTCCATGGTCACCGACGCCGCCGTGTCACTGTCTTGCGCCTGAAGGCTGATATCGGCGGCAACAGAGAGACCGTCGTGGGTAGAGAACTGATAGCGCAGGAACTCCGGTGCCTGGCTGTCCACCACTTCAAGCTGCAGCCAACGCTGATCGTCGGTCAGGCGCAGCCCCGATGCCTCGCCGCTGTCGCCAATCAGCTCGACCTCGTCCGGTTCCACCGAGCCGAAGATGCTGGACCAGGCGGTAATCCGCTCGGGCTGGTGAAAATGGGCAAAGACGGTCTCCCGATCGGCACAGAATCGTGCCTCACCCTCGCGGGCCGCCGTATCCGGCAGCAGGCCGGTCAGCAATACCAGCAGCACGACAATAATGCCGAGCACAATCCCCACCGTGTAACCCAGTTTCACCGCTCCACCTCCAGGCTGATCAGACACCGTTGTCAGTCAAAATCTTCAATGCGCACATCCACCGGGCGCCTTCCCTTTTCGGTCTGCTCCGCGGCAAAGGCCTCGTTTGCCCGCATGACCCGCAGCACATTGAGACCGGCGATTTTCTTCAGCTCTTCCCGCTCATAGCCCCGGCGCAGCAACTCGGCAAACAGATCCGGATAGGTGGAAACATCCTCCAGGCCCTCCGGGAGACTGGTTATGCCGTCATAGTCACCACCGATACCGATGTACTCGACGCCAATGCGGTCGCGAATGTAATCGATATGGTCGGCCACATCGGCGAGGGTGGCGCGAGGCTCGGGATTGGCGTCATCCCAGGCCTCCAGGCCGGCTTCCACCCGCTGCGGCCGGCCAATGTAAAGCGCTTCCAGGCGGGCCCGTTCCGCCGCCCGCTTGGCACCATGCTCGCGGACCGCTTCACTGACGAATGAGGGCACGAAGGTCACCATCACCACACCGCCATTCTCCGGCAGGCGATCCAGTACATCGTCGGGCACATTGCGGGAATGATCGGTCACCCCCATGGCCGAGGAATGGGAAAAGATCACCGGCGCCTCGGTCACATCCAGCACATCATGCATGGTGGAGGGGGCCACATGGGACAGATCCACCAGCATGCCGATGCGATTCATCTCCTCAATGATGGCCTCGCCAAAAGCGCTCAGCCCGTCATGTTCGGGGTCATCGGTGGCGGCATCGGCCCAATCGGTGTTCTGCCAGTGGGTCAGGGTCATGTAGCGGGCACCCAGGGCATAGAAGGTCCGCAAGGTGGCGATGCTGTTGTCGAGAACGTGTCCGCCTTCCATGCCCAGCAGGGAGGCAATATGACCCTCCTCAAAGGCGGCTTCCAGCTCATCCGCCGTCTCCACGAAGCGCAGTTCATCATGGGAGGCGATCAGACGACGGGCCGCGTCAATCTGCTCCAGCTGGGCGCGGGTGCCTTCCGGACCATCCATGGCCGGGGGGACGTAGACCGACCAGAACTGGCCACCCACCCGACCTTCAAGCAGACGCGGGATGTCGGTGTGCATGGGCGGATCGAGCTCACGGGTGTCACCGGCAAAATCGATCTCGCCGAGGCGGTTGTCCGCCCGCTGGCGGTACTGCCAGGGCACATCGTTGTGGCCATCGATCAGGGGGACGGACTCGAGGATGTCAATGGCCTCGGCGCGGTAATCCCGGGGGGCTTTCTCGGCGACCAGGACCGGGGAAATGGCCAGTCCGGCCGCCACGAGCAGGGCTGTCATGCGATGCATTGTCCACTCCAGCAAGAAAAACAGGGGCCTGATTCTATGCCATCCCGCGCCGGAAGGAAAAAATCGCCCCCAGGCACTTGCAAGTAAGCCGACCACCCCCCCCATTTGGGCAGGATAGCCCAGCCAGGGGCAGCGGCAGACCGGACAAATGGGGACTTGCACATGAGAAATTTACTGTTATACTTCGCTACATCACCTACACGGTAAGTCACATCCGGTGACGCAGGAGTACGAATCATGAGCATCACAGAGATCAAGCGACTGAGCCTGCTGGCCCTGGTGGTCCTGGCACTGGCCGCCTGCCAGCAGGAGGCTCCGGCGGATCAAGGCCAGGATGAGGAGGAAAGCAGCCGCACCAGCGTGCAGGCCGAGGAGCCGAGGCGCGACAGCGTGAGCGCCAATCACCGGACCACGGCGACGCTGCAGGCTGTTCACGACGCCCGGGTTCCGTCCCGTGCCGAGGGCCTGGTCCGGGAACTGCGCGTGGAAGAAGGCGATGCGGTCAAGGCCGGCGAGGTGCTGGCGGTACTGGACGATCGCCGTCGCCGTCTGGAAGTGGAACAGCGGCGTGCCGATCTATCCAGCCTGGAACAGGACTACAAGCGCCAGCAACAGCTGCTTCAGGACCAGCTGGTGAGTTCCGACTCGGTGGAAAAACTGGGCTTTCAGGTCGAAGCCCAGCGTGCCGCTCTCTCCCTGGCCGAGGTGGAGCTTGAGGAAACCCGCATCAAGGCTCCGGTGGACGGGGTGGTATCGGAACGCCATATTCGCATGGGCGACAACGTCAATCCCGGCGATGTGCTGTTCCGGGTGACCGACACCCGCAATCTTGAAGCGGAAGTCCATGTCCCCGAGCGCCTGATGAGCCGTCTGGCCGTGGACCAGCTGGTGGAGATCCGCAGCGATGCCTCCCCGGACCGGGTTCACAGCGGCCGCATCGCCCGCATCAGCCCGGTGGTGGATACCGATTCGGGCACGGTTCGGGCCACTGTTCGGGTGGAAGACAGCAGCGGCCTGCTCCGCCCCGGGGCCTTCGCCCGGGTGCGCATCCTTTATGACACCCGTGATGACGCCCTGATGGTGCCGCGTCAGGCACTGCAATTCGAAAACGGTCGCGCCAGCCTGTTTGTGGTGGAAGACGGGGTCGCCAAGCGCCGTCAGGTGGAGACCGGCCTGAGTGAGGAGGGCTGGGTGGAGATCACTGACGGCCTGAGCGGAGACGAGCCGGTGATCACACTGGGCCACGCCACTCTGCGTGACGGCGCCCGTGTGCGCATCAACGGTGGCCAGGAGAGCAGCAAGCGCCTGGCCGAAACGGGCCGCGGCTGATTCCAGACACGCCCTGCACTGCCCCTTTTGACGAGACAGGAAGCCTGACATGCGACGCAAGACCCTTGGCATTGTGGAACTGGCGACACGGCGACGAGTAACCATGGCCATGATCGCCCTGGGCGTGGTGGTCTTCGGCCTGGTCGCCCAGACCCGGTTGGCGGTCAATCTGCTGCCGGAAATGAGCTACCCCAGCCTCACCGTGCGCACCGAATTGCCCGGCGGCGCACCCCAGGAGGTGGAATACCTGCTGACCCGGCCGGTGGAAGAAGTGCTGGCAACGGTCAGCGGCGTGCGTCGGGTGCAGTCCGTCTCCCGCGCCGGGCAGTCCGATGTGACCCTGGAATTCGCCTGGGGTACTGGCATGGACACCGCAGTGGTGGAGGTACGGGAAAAACTCGACCGCATCAATCTGCCGCTGGAAGCCGAGCGCCCGCTGTTGCTGCGCTTTGACCCCAGCACCGACCCCATTCTCCGTCTGAGCCTGGGCGATGGCCAGGACAACAATCTTGACCGCCTGCGCCGCTATGCCGAGGACCAACTGGGCCGGGAACTGGAGACCGTGGAAGGGGTTGCCGCCATTCGGGTCTCCGGCGGTCTGGACAGTGAAGTCCAGGTACTGGTGGACGACGATCGCATGGCCGCCCTGGGCCTGCAGATTGAAGACATCCGCAATCGCCTGGAATCCGAGAACATCAATGTTTCCAGCGGCAGTCTTTATGAAGGCTCCCGCGAGCTGCTGGTCCGCACCCTCAACCGCTTCGAGAACCTGGATGACATCGAACAGACCGTGGTCGGCCGGCGCGAGGGGGCAACCCTCCGACTGGGTGATATCGCCGAAGTCCGCATGGGCTATCGCGATCGGGAAGCCATTACCCGCCTCAACGGCGAAGAGGCGGTGGAGATCGGCGTCTACCGGGAAGGCGATGCCAACACCGTGCGGGTGGCGGAACTGCTCCGCCAGCACTTGTCCCGCCTGGAGCGGGAACTGCCGGCCGGCATGCAGGTGGAGGTCATTGCCGACCAGTCCACCTTCATTCGCCAGGCGGTGCGGGAAGTGATCTCGGCCGGGGTGATCGGGGGCCTGCTGGCTGCCCTGATGCTGTATCTCTTCCTGGGCAGTGCCCGCCCCACCCTGATCATCGGCATCTCCATTCCCCTGTCGGTGATCGGCACTTTCCTGCTCATGCACGGCACCGGCATCAGCCTCAATGTCATGTCCCTGGGCGGCATCGCGCTGGCAGTGGGCCTGCTGGTGGACAGCGCCATCGTGGTGCTGGAAAGCATTGCCCGACGGCGCGAGGCCGGTGACGATCCGCTCACCGCGGCGCGCCGGGGAACCAGCGAAGTGGGCGGTGCCATCACGGCCTCCACCCTGACCACCATTGCCGTCTTCCTGCCGCTGATCTTCGTGGAAGGCCTGGCCGGACAATTGTTCGGTGACCAGGCCCTGACCATTACCTTCTCCCTCTTGCTGGCCCTGCTGATTGCCCTGGCCGTCATTCCCATGCTCTCGGTGCCCGGCCAGCGGCCGGAATCCGACCTGGAAGAGGCCGAGAAGGCAGACCAGCGCGGCTGGCTGCGTCGCCTGCCCGGGCGCATTGTCGGCGGTACCGGCCTTGGCCTGCTGGTCCTGCTGCGGGGCGCGGCACGGCTGGTGGCGGAAGCCATGCGTGCCCTGCTCTGGCCGCTGCGCAAGCTATTCGACTTTGCCTGGCGACGGGTGGAGAGCAGCTACCCTCATGTCCTCCACTGGTCCCTGGGCAATGCCGGCAAGGTCTGGCTGATCACCCTGGCGGTGGTGGCACTGTCACTGGCCCTGCTGCCCCGGATGGGCACCGAACTCATCCCGGAGGTCAGCCAGGGCGAGTACGACATGATCATCGAACTGCCCCCGGGCACTGGCCTGGACCGTACCGATGACACCCTCCAGGCCCTGCGCCAGGAGCTGGCCGATGACCCCCGGGTGGCGGTGACCGCATCGGTTGCGGGCACCGGCAATCGCCTGGATGCCGCACCCGGTGACGCCGGCGAGAACCATGGTCAGCTAACCGTGCGACTGCATCCGGGGCTGGGTGAAGCCGCCGAGGTGGCCACGGCGGAGCGCCTGCGGGCAGCACTGGACGGTCGTGACGACATCCGCCGCCGCATCGAGGCACCGGCCATCATGCGCTTCGAGCAGCCCCTGGAACTGACCCTGCGATCCGACAGTCTGGAGTCCCTGCAGCAGGCGGCCAACCAGGTCTTTGGGCAGCTTTCCCGGGATGAACGCTTCCGCGACGTGCGCTCTTCCATGGCAGAAGGCTATCCCGAGGTTCGCATTCGTTTCGACCGCGACCGTCTCGCCGGCCTCGGCCTTGATGCCGGGATCGTCGCCCGGCGAGTCGCGGATCATGTGCGCGGCCAGGCCAGCAGCCGCTATTCCCTGCCGGAACGGGAACTGGACATCCTGGTCCGTGGCCGCGAGGAGACCCGCCGCTCCCTGGATGCCTTGAAGGCCCTGCCCATCAATCCGGCCGATCCCCGCAGCCTGCCGCTGGAAGCGGTCGCCGATATCCGGATCGAGACCGGCCCGGTGGAAGTACGCCGTCATTCCCAGCAACGGGTCGCGGTGATTTCCGCCAGCCCCGCCAATGGCGATACCGGCCGCGCCAGCCAGGCACTGGAGCAACTGAGCGCCGAGATGGAGCTGCCCCAGGGCGTGACTGCCCGGGTCTCGGGCCAGAGCGATGAAATGCAGGACGCCTTCACTGCCATGCAACTGGCGCTGCTGCTGTCCATCTTCCTGGTCTATCTGGTCATGGCCTCGCAGTTCGAGTCACTGCTGCACCCCTTCGTCATTCTGTTCACCGTGCCCATGGCGCTGGCCGGGGCGATCATCGGTCTCTGGCTGACCGGCTCCACCATCAGCGTGGTGGTGTTCATCGGCCTGATGATGCTGGGGGGCATCATCGTCAATAACGCCATCGTGCTGGTGGATCGAATCAACCGGAACCGGGCGGATGGTCTGGTCCTGCGCGAAGCCATCAGCGAGGCCGGTCAGACCCGCCTGCGGCCGATTCTGATGACCATGCTCACCACCCTGCTGGGCCTGTTACCCATGGCACTTGGCATGGGCGAAGGGGGCGAATTGCGTGCCCCCATGGCCATTACCGTCATCGGTGGGCTGCTGGTGGGCACCCTGCTCACCCTGATCGTGATCCCGGTCACCTATGAGCGTGTCGAAACCTGGCTACAGGCGAGTCGTCGCCAGGAGGCGCGGGCATGAACCTGACCCGACTGGCACTCAGCCGCCCGGTAACCACCCTCATGCTCTGCCTGTCGGTGGTGGCAGCCGGCCTGGCTGCCACCCGGATGCTGCCCCTGGCCCTACTGCCCGACCTGGATTTTCCGGGTGTTTTCATCCAGGTCCAGGCCCCCGGCATGGGCCCGGAGGAGATGGAACGGGAGGTCCTGCGTCCCATTGAGGAATCCGTGGCCACGCTCAGAGGCATCGACCGCCTGGACAGCACCGCCAACCCCGACCAGGGGGAGGTACGCATCTTCTTCCAGTGGGGCGACGAGATGGGCCCCCGCAACCTGGAGGTCCAGGCCAGAATCGACGCCATCCGGCACGAGCTGCCGGACACCGTGCAAAGAACACGGGTATTCACCGGTTCCACCTCGGATCAGCCCATGCTCACCTTGCGCCTGTCCTCGGACCGGGATCTGTCGCGGGAGTACACCCTGCTGGACCGACACCTGAGGGCCCGCCTGGAACGCATTGAAGGCGTCTCCCAGGTCCAGCTCTACGGCATTCAGCAACCGCGTATCGAAGTACAGCTGGATCCCGACCGACTGGCCAGCCATGGATTCACTGACCGCCAGGTGACTGACATTATCGAGCGCAATCACCAGACGGTGGCCGGTGGCTTGCTGTTCGAGGAGCCAAGGCGCTTACGGGTCCGACCGGATGCCGAGTTTCACAGCCTGGAAGAGATGGCGGCATTGCCCCTGGGCCGGGGTGTGCGGCTGGCTGACGTGGCGGAACTCAAGGAGACCACCGCCGACCTCCGCCTGGTCCGCCTGCTCGACCGGGAACCCTCGGTGGGCCTGAACATCCTGCGGGAATCCGGCGCCAATCTGGTGGATGTGGCCCGACGGGTGAAAAGCGAACTGGAGGATGTTCGCCAGGACCCGGAGTTTGAGGGTATCCGAATATTCGAAATGAACGACGAATCGGTGGCGGTCACCGAATCACTGCGCCAGCTGCTACGGGCCGGTCTCGTCGGTGCCTTGCTGGCACTGGCAGTGCTCTGGTTCTTCCTGCGCTCTTTCCGCACCACGCTGATCGTGGTGGCCACCATTCCCGCCGCCATCGCCTCCAGTCTCGCGGCGATGTATCTGCTCGGCCTGTCACTGAACATTCTTTCCATGATGGGCTTGATGCTGGCCGTGGGCATGCTGGTGGACAATGCCGTGGTGGTCAGCGAGAACATCTTTCGCCACCGCCAGGAAAAGGCACGCAAACCCCTCTCTGCCAGTCTGCGGGGCAGCAGGGAAGTGGGTGTCGCCGTGCTGGCGGGAACGCTGACCACCATCATTGTCTTCCTGCCGCTGATGTTTGGTGGCAACAATGAGATCACCATTTTCCTGCAGCATGTCGCCGCGGCCATCGTGGTGACCCTGCTGGCTTCGCTACTGATTTCCCTGACCCTGATCCCCTTGCTGCTCTCCCGCCTGTCAGCGGGGAAGTCGGCAGAGGATCGGCCCAATCCGGTGGCCGGCCTCGCCCGCCGCTACGGCAAGGCACTCAACTGGAGCCTTCACCGGCCCCGAATGACCCTGGCCATTGGCGCATTGGCCATGGCCTCCATTCTGGTCCCCCTCAATGCGGTACAGACAGAGATGTTCCCCCAGCAGGACAGTCGAACCTTGTGGCTGAACTATCACATTGAGGGCAGCCACCCCCTGGATGACATGCGACGTGCCGTGGAGAAGATCGAAGACCACCTGTACGCCAATCAGGAAGAACTTGACCTGGAGTCGGTTTATTCATGGTACGACAGCGGTCGCGCCCAATCCGGTCTGATCCTCAATACCGGCGACGCGGCCCGTCTGTCAGCCGCGGAAGTCAGGGAACGGGTCATGGAAGATCTGCCCGACATCACGATTGGCAATCCCAGTTTTGATTGGCAGCGCAGTGGCGGTGCCGAAACCCTGACCCTGAGGGTGGAAGGTGAACGCTATGAGGAGATGATGCCCATCGCACGGAACCTTGCCGAACAACTCAGTGGTCTCGAGGGCATCGTTCGCGCCCGCCCGGTCATGGAGAACCGCTCCCAGGAGCTTCAGGTTCGGGTCCGGCCCGAGGCGGCTGAACAACATGAGATCCGTGCCAGGGAGATTGCCGACTCGGTGTCACTGGCCTTGCAGGGACGAAACCTGCGGGCACTTCGCGGTGACGTGGAGGACACTGAACTGAGAGTGATCTACCGGGATGCGGAGCGCCGCTCACTCAATCAACTGGCGGCCTTGCCCATTGCACTGCCCAACGGAGGCAGCGCCCGCCTCGACAGCCTGGCGGAACTGTCTGTGGCCGAGCAGGCCGCGGCCATCCAGCGACAGGACCGGCGCACCGCCGTTCAGATCGAATTTGATCTGGCGCCCGGCATCAACACGGCCACCGCCCAGGAGCGGATCAGAACCGCCATGGATGACGTTCAGTTACCGGCCGGTTATCGCTGGCGTTTCGGTCGCGGATTCGAGCAGGACCAGGAAGCCGTGCAGCAGATGATGCAGAACTTCCTGCTGGCCATCTTTCTGATCTTCATCGTCATGGCGGCGCTGTTCGAGGCCCTGCTGAAACCATTGGCCATTCTCAGCACCATCGCCTTTTCCATCACGGGCGTGTTCTGGTTCTTCCTGTTCACCGGCACCAGCTTCACCTTCATGGCCATGATCGGAATCCTGATTCTCATGGGCGTGGTGGTGAACAATGGCATTGTCCTGGTGAACCATGTCAATCAGCTTCGCTGGAAAGGCATGAGCATGCATGATGCCCTCTACCATGGCAGCCTGCATCGCTTCCGGCCCATCCTCATGACCGTGGCCACAACCATCCTCGCCCTGCTGCCCCTGGCCATCGGTGATGCCGCCCTGGCCGGCGACGGGCCTTCCTACCAGCCCATGGCGCGAGCGGTCATTGGCGGCCTGGCCTTCTCCACCGTGGTCAGCCTGTTCCTGCTGCCGGCCCTCTACATACTGTTGGACCGCAGTGGCCACAGAGCCAGCCGCGCCTGGAAGCGTGCTGGTAACATGGTTGGCGTCAATCGGACTGCATGAATGGGGATAGCGGGTATGAAAGCGGCATATTACATTGTGGGGATCGTGCTGATATTGCTTGGGATCTGGATAGTCGGTGGGCAGTTCCTGCCTGATCGCCATGAAGCGGAAGTGAGTGAACGGTACTGCCATGACCAGGACCAGCTCGAGCAGGCCCTCTCGGACCCGGAGCACCTGGCCCAATGGCTATTGCCCAATGGCCCTGAAGCGACCATCAAGAGCAGCCAGGGCATTCACAGCATTCGCTGGGTGGAAAATGATGAACGAGCCCTGGAAGTGACGGTACGTGAAGAAGAATCAGCCGGTGACTATCGCTATGAGTACGGCGTGGCGCCCTATTTCCAGGTTGAGGCCAGGTCACGAATCGGCCCGACCGAAGATGGCGGTGAGCACATTGTCACCCTTCAGGCTTTTACTGAACTGGAAACGATCAGCGGCCGCTGGTTCATGATCACTCCCGAGGTACGGCGCTGGATGGAGCTGCCCCATCAGACATTTGAAGAAGCAGTGGAACTCCATCACGGGCTGCTTCAAGATCATCTGGAGAGCCATTTCGGGCAATGCCCAGGCCAGGAAAGCTCCGACTGATTCCCGGCGGCATGAACCGGGGCGTTACTGAATTCAACAAATAAAGGAACCTTTGATCAGAGGTTCCTAAACACAAAAGGGATCCATCAATGCGACTGTTTCGACTCTGCCTTGCCTTTCTTGCCCTCTCGATGACGGGCAACCTCCATGCCTTCGATAAGGCGCAGAGCCATCTGGATGAGTGGCGGCCGGATCTGGCCCTGGAACATCTTGAGACCATTCGGGATGAAGACAGCGCCCATTGGCATCGCATGAAGGGCATTACCCTGTTGGCGCTGGAGGAAAACGAACGCGGTCTGGAAAATCTGGAAAAGGCTGTCAGCCTGGAACCCGAGGACGGCAGCAACCACTGGTATCTGGTGGGTGGCTTGCTCGCGCAACTGGATGACAGCGGCATCATGAGCCAGGTGCGCCTTGCCCGGCAGATCCGCAACAGCATGGAGGCAGCGGTGGAACAGTCCCCGGACAATCCCGAGTACCGTTTCGGCCTGATGCAGTTTCACCTGGGTGCTCCGCGCATCATCGGCGGCAGCAATCGACGGGCCCGTCAGGGACGGGATGCGCTGAAGGAGATGGATGAGTACTGGGGCCTTGCCGCCGAGGCCATTTTCCTGCTGGACGATGACCAGGGTGAAGCCGGGCTGGAAATGATGCGGGCTGCCTGGAACAACGGTGAAGGCGTGGAAATGATGGGAATGAGCATCGCCTTCAATGCCATCACCCACGAACACTGGGAGCTGGCCTACGAGACCCTTAGCCGCATCCTCGAGCTAGAGCCCGAGCAATACTCGGCGGCTTATCAAATGGGTCGTCTGGCTGCCCTGTCAGGCAAATGGCTGGACGAGGGCCAGCAGGCTCTGGAGGTCTACAGCAATCTGCCCTTCATCACTCCGGGCAGCCCCAGCCGGGCAGCGGCCTTCTGGCGCCTTGGGGAGATTGATCAGCACCGAGGCGAGATGGATGCGGCCAAGCATAACTTCAGGATGGCCCTGGAACTGGACCCGGATCATGACGATGCCCGCGAGGCAATGGAGAAGCTGGAGGCATCACTCCAGGCGGGGGATGATGAAACCGGCGGCGAGGAGTACGGCAAGGATGCCGAAGAGAATGCCGAGGCGGATGAACAGTTGCTTGTTTGAGATATTCCGATTGCTCATGCTCAAAACTCCGGTCGGGTTTCGCGGACCTGACGTGGCGTCATCCGCGGTTCGCGAAGCTCACTGACTTCTTCGGGTTTGATGGACTGAAAATCCTGGGGCAGGGCATCTTCCCCGCCCCAGGCATGAATACTGTGGTTGATGATGGCGGCAACGTTCTCGTCCGACAGGCGCGCGAAGCCCGGCATGACGCCGCCGTAACGCTCACCCCGAATTTCGATCTCGCCACCCAGACCCCAGAGGATCACGCGGATGAAATACTCTCGCCCGCCCTCGGCCTGAACCAGTTCAGGGGCATGGCCAGCCAGGGGAGGGAAAGTGCCGGCCAGGCCCTGGCCATCGCTCTGGTGGCAGGCCCGGCACTGACGTTCATAAAGTGCCGCGCCCTCGGGATAGGCCGAAGCCATGATCCGTGCCTCACGCTCCTCGGCATCCCCCGCAGGCCCTTCACAGGCGATTGGAATAAACGCCAGGGGCAGCGACAGCAGAGCAAGTTTTCTAGCGTTCATCCACCATCTCCTTTACGGCCTCAACGGGAATCGCCTCCATGTGATGGCCGTCTCGCCCCGTCATGCTTTCCGCCTTCAGAAGGCTGTTGAGAATGGCCTCCTCGGTGGCTTCCACCACGGCCATGAACAGCGGATCCATGGCCCGATCCGGCAACACCTCGCGGCTGCGACCGCTGGCCGGGCTGTCATGATCAATGCGCTGGGCGTTGGAAAAGGCGACGACGAAATCACCCGATCCGTTGCTCATGAAACCGCCCACGCGGCCAATCCCCAGGGGGGCCCGCTTGGCCATGCGTTCCAGATTGCGCTCACTGACCGGCGCATCCGTGGCGATGATGATCATGATGGAACCGGCCTCGGCTTCGGGGGCCAGGTCCAGCTCGAGCCCGGTTTCCAGTTCGTCCCGAAAACGGTAATTACCCAGGCGCTCTCCTACCCGCAGGCCGTCCATGGTCAATACGCCGCCGAAATTCGACTGCACCAGAATGCCCACCGTGTGACCGCCCAGGGTCGCCGGCAGGGTGCGGGAGGCCGTGCCAATGCCCGCCTTCCAGCCCAGGGCGCGGGTGCCCGTGCCGGCACCCACATTGCCTTCCGCCACTAATCCCCCCTCAGCGGACTCTATGGCCGAAAACACATGCTGGGGGCGTATGGACTGATCCCGGATCTCATTGAGATAGCCGTCATTGGTCTCGCCCACGACCACATTCACCGAGCGCACATCCTCATTGTCTTCCTGGTCCAGGGTCCAGCGGACCCCGGCCTGAACCGCGGTGCCCACGCTGAGGGTGTTGGTGAGCAGTATGGGAGACTCCAGCGCACCCAGTTCCCGGACCTGCTCGAAGCCGGCCGCCTTGCCGAAGCCGTTGGCCGTGTAGACAGCGGCGGGGACCTTCGCACGAAAGAGATTGCCCTCATGGGGCAGCACGGCGGTGACTCCGGTGCGGATGTCTTCACCGGACACCAGAGAGACATGCCCGACACGAACGCCCTCCACATCGGTGATCGCATTCAACTCACCCGTCGGCAGCACACCCGGTGCCAGGCCGATATCCCGGGCCCGAGGCCGGTCATCGGCCAGCAGCGGTTGGCAGATCGCCAGACCCAAAGCAATTGCGATAAAAAACAGTAACTTCCTGTTCACACGACCCCCGAAAGAAAACAGTCATTGCATACAGGGGGACAGAGTCTAACGCAGATCAGGTCCCCACCGCCTCCCGCCGGTCGGCGGACTTGCGTGGCAGCGATGGGCGGGGAATAGTGTCTTTATGGAAATAGCGATTCTTTATCAAGACGAGCAGTTGGTGGCGGTGCACAAACCATCGGGGCTCCTGGTCCACCGAAGCCCCCTCTCCCGGGACCGGGTCTACTTGCTGCAAACGTTGCGCGACCAGTTGGGGCGGCGGCTTTACCCGGTCCATCGCCTGGACCGGGCCACCTCCGGCGTGCTGGTCTTCGCCTTCGACGCCGAGACCGCCCATGCCCTCAACCAGGCATTCACCGAGCAGCGGGTGGAGAAAACGTATCTGGCCATCGTCCGTGGTTGGCCAGAGCCGCCCGAGGGGCATATCGACCGCCCGGTGCGGGACGATGACCGCGAGGCGCACCGGGAGGCCGCCAGCGATTATCGTCGTTTGGCCACCGCCACCCTGCCGGTGGCCAACCGTCGCTACCCCACCTCCCGCTACGCCCTGGTGGGCCTGTGGCCGAAAACCGGCCGCCGCCATCAGTTGCGCATCCACATGGAAAGAATCAGCTACCCCATCATCGGCGACACCACCCATGGCGACGGCGAACACAACCGTATCTTCCGGGAACATCTTGGCCTTGACCGTCTCATGCTCCACGCCCTCTCCCTGCGCCTGCCCCATCCGGCCGAGCCCGACCAGATCCTTGACTTACGTGCCCAACCGGGCGACCAGTTCGCCCTCGCCCTGGAACGGCTGGGCATGGCGGAGATCTCGGAGATTTTTTGTGGCAAAATTTTGGAGTGGGAATCAGCCTCGGGCGCGAAGCAGGCAAATCATATAAGGGAGGGGAGAACATGATCGGCCATGGGTTTGGTTTGGTAGTATCCTTGCTTGCCGCAATATTTTTCTGGTTTGCCAACAATAACCCTGGCTTTGCCATGGCTTTTGCCCTGGTCGCCGCTGGGACTTCCCTTGACTTGATCCGTATTCGTCGACGGAAGCTATTCGAAGAGAGAGACACTGATGTTTCGGCTTCTGAAATCCCACTCGAACGAATACTCCTCTGGAGCCGTCACACCTTGATGGGGCTGGGTCTGGCTATCGCGGTTACAGCATTCGTGTTGATGGACTGACCGCCGCGACTCGCCAATCGAAAGGCCCTCTGTGCTCTCTGCGAATCCTCTGCGCCCTCTGTGTCAAAAATCCAGAGCCAGAACCTGGCAACCGTCTCTCAGCGATCAACACGGCCCACCCAATACAACTCTCTT
>NZ_SLKM01000175.1:0-4350 GCF_007134575.1 Natronospira sp. | reverse complement strand
TCCACCGGCCCCGCTTCGCGGTCCTGGATGAACCCTTTTCCGGGCTCGACCCGGTCAACCAGGAGCGCTTTCTGGATCTGGTGAGAGAGTTGCGGGCGGAAGGCATGACGGTGCTTTTGTCGGCTCACCAGATGGCCCTGGTGGAGCGTCTCGCCGACAACATCCTGCTGATGAATCAGGGCCAGGAGGCCATGACCGGGACGCTGGAAAGCCTGCGTCACGACAGCGGTCTCGGTACCGCCCTGGAAGTCCAGTTCCGCGACCAGCCCCCCCGCGAACTGCCCTCACTGTCGGGTGTGCAGGATAGCCGGCGGCTCGACGAGCGGCGGCTGCGGCTGAGTCTGGCCTCGGACAGCGACATGAACGAGCTGCTCGGCGCCTTGCAGGGCCTGGGCGCGATCGAGGCCCTGCACAGTGAGCGACCGAGCCTGCATGACATTTACCTCCATGCCGTCGGCGAAAAGGGGCCGAACAGCGAAAAGAATGACGCCGAGGAGATGACGGCATGAACAGGGGAAATGGTCCGGTCTTGAGTGTGGCGCGCTGGGAGTTCATGCGCTATTTCAAATGGCGGCAGGAACTGATTGCCCTGCTGGTGATGGGGGTGATAATCGGTCTGGTCTATGGCGGGGTCTGGCTGATGGACCGCTACCAGAGTGGTCAGCAGTTCAAGGTTGCGGTCATCGGCGGCGAGCACCTGGCCCTGCCGGCGGGTGAGCTGGACCGCTTTTATTTCCAGAACGCCGAGGCCGACGCAAGGGATACGCTTGCCGAATCGGTAGCGGCGGGTACGCTGGACGGTCTGCTAATCCTGCATTCGAACAGCAACGCCGTGCTGCTGGCGGCCCGAGAGGCCCGCTGGCAGGAATCCCTGGACCAGATATTGAACCAGCTGGCACGGCAGCAGGCACTGATGGATGCCGGCCTCTCAGTGGCCGAGTATGAGGCCCTGTCACGCCCCCTGGCCCTGCGTATCGATACCGGCCAGGCAGGGGAAGCCGTTGGCTCCCGGATTTTCGCCCTGGTGGTGCTGGGGCTGATGTTGCTCGCCGTATTCAACAGCTTTGCCTACTATTTCGCCAGTATCACCACGGAGAAGCAGCAGCGGGTCTGTGAACAGATGCTGGCCATGATCCGGCCGCAAACCTGGGTGGATGGCAAGATTCTCGGTCTCACCGTGCTGGGCCTGAAATCACTGCTCAATGTCGCCCTCTGGGGGCTGGTGGGGCTGCTGGCCTACCGCATTGTCAGCGGCAGCTTGCCCGATCTTTCGGCCTGGTTGCCGCCCCTGGGCAGCGCATTCTGGATCCTGGGCTTCGCGCTCCTGGGTCTGCTGTTCTGGAACAGCATCCTGGCGGCCATCGCAGCCACCATTGATGACCCCAACAGCTCCTCCCGGTCGAGCCTGATGCTGTTGCCCATATTGCCGCTGGTGCTGGTATTCACCGGTCTGGACATGCCCGACAGTCCCTTCATGGTGTTCATGTCCTGGTTCCCGCCGACCTCCTGGGCGGCGATGCCTGCCCGCCATGTGATGGCCGGCGTTGATCCCCTGGCCCTGGCCGCTTCCCTGGTATTGCTGGCGGCGGCGGTGTGGTGGGTCCGACGGGCGGCGGGACGGATATTTGCCACCGGTATTCTCATGTACGGCAAGGAGCCCGGCTGGGGCCAGATGCTGCGCGCCCTGTGGCGTCGCGAAGGCTGAGCTCGGCTCGGGCTTGGAATCGGAGATCTCAAGCGATGTGGATAGCTGCCCTGTTCTTTGCCGCGAGCGCGGCGCCAGCCGACTACGAGGCCTGCAGCCTGCGCAGTGGCCAATTGCCAGAGACCATCTCGGCACAGTGTTTTGAAGTCTCCGTGCCCCTGGACTGGTCCCAGCCGGATGGGGAGACCATTCAGTTGGCGGCGGCATGGATTGCGCCCCGGGCCGGCGAAGCCGAGGGCGAGCCCTTGCTGATGCTGGCGGGTGGGCCGGGCCAGGCGGCACTGGAAGCCTTCATTCCCCATGTTCGCGCGCTCGGCGCGGTGCGCCAGAACCATCCGATCGTCCTGGTGGACCAGCGAGGCACCGGTGGCTCGGCCCGCCTCGAATGCCCGGACGCGGGATTGGCGGAAGCGGAATCGGCGGAGGAAATTGGCCAGGCCATGCAGCGCTGTCGCGAGGCCCTGGACAGGGATCCCCGCCATTTCACCACCCAGGCCTCGGCGAAGGACCTTGACGCGGTGCGCGAACATCTCGGCATTGAGGAATGGCATGTCTATGGCGTGTCCTACGGCAGCCGCCTCGGCCTGCACTATTTGCGGCGGTTCGAGGAGCGGGTGGCCTCGCTGATTCTGGATGGGGTGGTCCCTGCGGACGAAGTGCTGGGGCCCATGCTGGCACCGTTCGCGGAACGGGCTGTGAAACGAATGCTGCAACGATGCGAGTCCTCTGAAGATTGCCGGGAGGCCTTTCCGGATCTGGAAGAAGGCTTGCGCTCTTTGCTGGAATCCGTGGCGGAAGAGGAACGGGAGGTTTCCATTCGCCACCCCCGCAGCCACGAATGGACCGAGGTGGCGCTTAACCGGCAGCGGATCGGGCAGCTACTGCGCTTTGCCGCCTACCAACCGGATGTTCTGGCCATCATGCCGCTGCTGATCCACCGTGCCGCCCGGGAGGATGACTGGGCACCGCTGGCGGCACAATGGGTCACCCTTGGAGAATCGCTGGAAGGCAGCCTCAGCATTCCCCTCCATTATGCGGTGGTCTGCAGCGAAGACATCTCCTTTATTGACGAGGACTCCCCGTTCAGCGAGGAGGACGGACTGCTGGGCCTGAATCCCCTGGCTTTGCTCCAGGCGGCCTGCGCGGAATGGCCGCGGGCCGACATTCCCGCGGACTTTCATCAGGCGGTGGCCTCCGAGCGGCCCGTGTTGCTGCTGTCCGGGGAACTGGACCCGGTGACGCCCCCGGAGTGGGGAGACCAGGCCGCAGCGACCCTGGACAATAGTCGCCATGTGATCCTCAAGGGCAAGGGCCACAATGTGATTCATCATGGCTGTCTGCCGTTTCTGGTCCGGGATTTTCTGAGAAACCGCGATCCCGCTGGGCTGGACAGCGACTGTCTGTCGGCGATGCGGCCGATGCCTTTCTTTCTGGATTTCTCCGGCCCGGCACCTTAGGAGTCGATCATGATCGAGGCGAATGGCCTGCAAAAACGCTTTGGCGACGTCGAGGCAGTGAGAGACGTATCGCTGCGTGCCGAGGACGGTCGGATCACCGGTCTGCTGGGCCCCAACGGGGCCGGTAAATCCACCAGTCTGCGGATGATTTCGACGGCGATCCGGCCCGATGCTGGCCAGATTCGGGTCGATGGCATCAATGTGGTGGACGCCCCCCAGCAGGCGCGTCTGGCGATGGGCGTGATGCCTCACAATGCGGGGCTCTACCCCCGCCTCAGCGGTCGGGAGAACATCCGCTATTTCGGCCGCCTGAACGGGATCGACCGGGAATCGCTGGATGCCCGGATCGAGCATCTCGCCGAGCGCCTGGACATGAAAGCCTTCGTGGACCGCCCGGCGAAAGGCTATAGCCAGGGACAGAAACTGAAAACCGCCCTGGCGCGGTCGATTGTCCACAATCCCCGCAACCTCATCCTGGATGAACCCACCAGCGGCCTGGACGTGATGGCGACCCGGGCACTGCGGGATCTGATCCGCGACCTGCGCCAGGATGGCTTCTGCATTCTGTTCTCCAGCCATGTGATGCAGGAAGTGGCCGCCTTGTGTGACCAGATCGTGATCATTGCCCACGGGCAGGTGGTTGCCCGGGGGGAACCGGACCAGCTGCGCCAGGCCATGGGCAGCGAGGATCTCGAAGAGGTCTTTGTCCGGGCCATCGCCAAGGCCGAGGCACCGCAAACGGCGGACGCGGGGGAACAGAGCTGATGCGCACCTGGATCGTTTATCTCAAGGAATGTCAGGACAATCTGCGGGACCGGCGAACACTGCTCTCGGTACTGCTGTTCGGCCCATTGTTCGGGCCCATCCTGTTCGCGGTGTTCATGGGCACGGCCATCACCATGGGCATGGAAGAGGCGGAACGGCCACTGGATCTTCCGGTCATGGGGGCCGAGCATGCACCGGAGTTGATGGCCTTTCTGGCAGAGAATCGCCTGCAGATCGAAGACTTCGATGGCGAGCCGCAAAAGGCGGTGCGGGAACGGGAGGTGGATTTCGTCCTGGTCATCGACGAAGACTATGGTCAGGCGCTGCGCGATGGCCGGCCGGCACCGTTGGCCTTTTATGCGGATCGCTCCCGCCAGCGCCTGAGTGGCCAGATCCAGCGGGTGCGCAACACCATCAATGCCT
>NZ_SLKM01000266.1:0-4358 GCF_007134575.1 Natronospira sp. | reverse complement strand
TGTCCGGCTTGCTTCCTGTGAATGCCTCCCCCTTTTCGGGAAAGGTGACAGACTACAGCAATGAGCCTCTTACGGGGGCAACCGTGCAGCTCAGGACAGAGGACGTTTTGCAATCAACCGTTACTGATCAGCTGGGGCATTTTCATTTTTCCGGCCTGCCTACTGACTCCCTGAAGCTGACGGTTTCTCATGTGGGGTACAAAACTGTTTCCCGCAACGTGGAAGTAGCCGACACTTCCTATACCCACATTATGCTTCCTCCTGATTCAAGAACGTTGGAGGAGGTAACGGTAGAAGATCGCTTTCAGCAGCAGCGCAAAAGAGAAGAAACTGTGGCCGTTAATGTTGTGGGAGCCGAATATATTCAGCTGCACAACGATGGCAGTTTGATGCAAACCCTCAGGCGGTTGCCGGGCATCCAGGCTGTGAATGTGGGCTCGGGGCAGTCCAAACCCCTGATACGCGGTCTGGGATTTAACCGGATTGTGGTTGCTGAGCATGGCATTAAGCATGAAGGACAGCAGTGGGGTGCCGATCATGCCCTGGAGGTGGATCAGTTTGCCCACGACCACATTGAGCTGGTGAAAGGGCCCTCCTCTCTGATATTTGGCTCTGATGCCATAGGAGGAGTGGTGCAGTTGAGCCAGCGCAATGCCCCGCCCCCGGGCTCTTTGTCAGGAAGCGCTCATCTGCTGGGGAGAAGCAGCAACCGCCTGTTGGGTACATCTGCCCATGTGGAAGGCAGAAAGCAACGATGGTTTTTCTCTTCCCGCTTCACATGGTTAGATTACGCCGATGCCAGGGTGCCGGCAGATAGTGTAGATGTATACTCATACCGGGTTCCATTGCACAAAAACCGTTTGCGCAATACGGCAGGTAACGAGCGGAACTTCCACTTCTCACTGGGATATACCGGCGGACAAGCCACCAGTCGTTTGTTTTTCAGTTATGTGGAGCAAAAGTCGGGCTTTTTTGCCAATGCCCACGGTCTGGAGCCACGGCGGGTAGATACAGCTTTGTATGACCGTTCGGATCGGGAGATTCTCTACCCACGGCAAGAGGCCAGCCATCTCAAGCTGATCAACCGCACCATGGCCGAATGGGGCAACACCTTGCTTACCAGTGAAGCCGGTTATCAACTCAACCACCGGGAAGAGTTTTCACAATATGTCAATCATGGATATAAGCCTCCGGTTTTTCCCGACACCCTCGATATACCCTCCGACCTGGAAAGGGCTTTTGATAAATATACTTTATCAGCCAATATCAGGGTACGACAACAACTTTCTGAACAGCACCGGCTAACGGCAGGTACCAGTGCAGAATTTCAGGATAACAGTATTGGCGGAGTGACCTTTCTGATGCCGGCTTATCGTCAGTGGATGGCAGGGCTGTATCTTCTGCACGAATGGCAAGCTGCTGAGCGGCTTCGGGTAAGTACCGGCATGAGGTATGATCGTGCGTTTCTGCGTACAGATGCCTACCACGACTGGTTTCCCACGCAGGGCAGCTACTTGCAGCGTGCCGAAGCCCTCCGCAGGGAGATGGGAAGCTTCAGTGGCATGCTGGGAGTGAACTACCACAGTGGTGCGACCATTGTAAGAGCCAATGTGGGCAGGAGTTTTCGTGTGCCACTGGCCAAAGAGCTGGCAGCCAACGGAGTCAATTACCACCATTTCAGCTATGAGGTGGGCGATGCATCGCTTGAGCCCGAAACCGCCTGGCAGCTGGATGTAGGAGTTGAGCATTCTGCTTCGCAGTGGAGCATCCATTTCAGCCCTTTCATTACCTGGTTTCCCAATTACATATATCTGAATCCCTCGCACTTGTTTGACTTTGATTATGGTGCAGGCAACCAGATTTTTCACTACACATCTGCTGAAGTTCTGCGTTGGGGCGCGGAGGTAACGCTGCAAGGGCATCTGACAGATAACTTTTTTACCGAATTATCGGCTGAGTACATTTACAGCGAGCAGTTGTCGGGTGACAAGCAGGGGTTTACCCTGCCCTTTTCACCTCCCGGTTCAGCATTGGCAGGCATTTCGTGGAGACCCTGGGGCAGTCAATCTACAGGAGATTTGCGTCATTTAACCCTCATGGCAGATGCCCGTTTCACTGCAGCCCAGAACCGTATTGTCCCTCCCGAGCGTAAAACGTCTGCCTATCAGACCTTACACCTTGGGATACAGGGTATTTTCAGTATAAGCCGGCAATCTGTCAGCTGGAATGTAATGGTAAATAACCTTTTAAATACACATTTTATGGAGCATACAAGCCATTACCGCCTCATTGGGGTGCCCGAGCCTGGAAGAAATATGACGGTATCTATTCAACTGCCGGTAGATATCATTGCTGCTCCTTAGATTGGAGCATTAATTGAAACAAAGCAAAGAATTAGAATTATATAACTGATATCAGTAATGTCCAGTAAAATATGAATTGATGAATTAGTTTGAATTGAGATTCCTCACTGCGTTCGGAATGACAGTTATTATTGGTCTTTGGGGGGATGTGGGTTGGTGCCGGAGGGAGAAATCAAAAAGATTTTCCCGGAAACCAAAGAATTAAGAATTGAAATTTTCGAAATTATTTTAAATCATTTTATTAACCATTAAAACCCTTTTATGATGAACAGAAATTTGTTTTCTTTAACCGTCATCTTTGTAATGGCCATGTTTGTATTTGTCAGTTGCAGCGACGACGACGATGATTTTCCCGCACCCGTGATCAGTGATCTTGAAATCGGGCATCATGACAGCAAAGTGGGGTATCGGGGATCCGATTTGCACATTGATGCTGAAATAGTGGCAGAAGGTCGTATTGATCGTATTGTACTCGAAATCCATCATGAAGGAGACCATCACCATGATCACAAATCAGGTCAGCATGACGACCATGGATGGGAGTTTGATCACACCTGGACTGAATTCAGTGGCTTACTCAATACCAATTTTCACGAGCATATAGACATTCCTATAGATGCTGAACTGGGCGAGTATCATTTTCACTTCACTGTGATTGATCAGCAAGGAAAAGTGACCGAAGTTGAAGCAGAATTTGAAGTGAAAAACCCCGAAGATACAAGTGCGCCTGAGATTACTGTTGATTCTGCTCCTTCAGACGGTCAGGTATTTCACATAGGTGAAAATATCACTATTACCGGTACCGTTACTCATGAAATGGGATTGGGCGGTATGTATATTGGATTGGTAAGGGTAGATCAGAACCTGGAAGATGCCGATGTGAATGCATCCAACACCATAACCCTGCTGCATACCCACGATTTTGACAGCCCTACCAGCCACACATTTGAAGCTACTATCGAGGTGGGTGCTGAGTACGACAATAATATCACACCCAAACCCATTGAAGGAGATATTGCATGGCAGGATGCTGAATACTACATTCTGGTAAAATCACGCGATGCTTTTGGTGGGCCTTTTGGCTATTCAGAAAGATATTATATTGATATTCACATGCATTAATGGTTTAAAATCATTTTATGGCTGCTTTAAAAACCGAATTCTCAAAAAATTATACTGTCCGTTTGATATTTATTTATGGACTTATTATTTAACGGCTTTTGAAGCAGCCATTTTTTTCACAAAAACAGAAAAAGCATTTCTTATGAAGAATAAAAAAATACTCGCACGAACATTTTTGAGTATGGGAATAATTATCATCATGTTCGCAGCCTGGTCTTGCAGCAAAGATGAGGTCGACGATGAGCCTCCAGTAATCAACATGAATGAATCCCATCATTACCCACAGGCATGTGACACAGTATATGTGGGAGAAACCTTCACTTTCAGGGCCACCTTTACCGATAACCAGGAGCTGGGGGCTTACAGCATTGATATCCATCACAATTTTGACCATCACAGCCACAGCACAGAAGCAGAGGAATGTGAGCCGGACCCACCCAAAACGCCAACAGAAGATGTTTTTCTGTTTATTCAGTCGTACACCATCTCTGAAGGGTTAACAACCTATGAAGCAGAGGTGAATATTGAAATACCTGCCAATGCCGATACGGGCGATTACCATTTCTTTGTAGCCCTTACCGACAAAGAAGGGTGGCAAACCATCAGAGGAGTGGGGATAAAGGTACGGGAAAGGGAATAACTAAAACAGGGGATTCAGCTTTCACTTTTCCCAATTTTTAGGGATTGTCTGTTTTCTCCAGGCAAGCTACTTTTGCCTCGCAGTTGCAAATATTCTATTGGCACAGGCATTACAGACAACTCTTACTATCTTATGATATACCGCTCAAAACACATTTTTTTTCCGTTTATTGCAGTTGCACTGCTGTTCATATCAACATATACCTATTCAGGAAAAAACAATTGCTTTTTTGA
>NZ_SLKM01000077.1:0-4372 GCF_007134575.1 Natronospira sp. | reverse complement strand
CTCAGCACTCAGCACTCAGCACTCAGCACTCAGCACTCGATTCTGACCGCCAATCGCGGATGAATCCGCTCCTACGGTTCCTTTGTGATTGCTGCGCGAGGCCTGCCTTGATGAGGGTCAAGGACTGACCCGACCCGCCCCTCGTAAGCTCCGGTTTCTGTTCCGATACCGGAGGCTGTCATGGACCTGGTCTGTCCGGCGGGTAGCTTGCCCGCCCTGAAGTCCGCGGTGGATGAAGGCGCTGATGTGGTCTATCTGGGCCTGAAGGACGCCACCAACGCCCGCCATTTTGCCGGCCTCAATTTCACGCCCAAACGTATCGCCGAGGCGGTGCGCTATGCCCATGACCGTGGCGCCTCGGTCTACATGGCCATCAACACCTATGCCCACGCCGACGGCGTCGAGCGCTGGCAGTCGGCCGTGGACCAGGCCGCGGACCTGGGCGCTGATGCACTCATCATGGCGGATACCGGGGTACTGGATTACGCCGCGCGACAACATCCCGACCTGCCCCGTCATCTCTCGGTCCAGGCATCGGCAACCACACGAGAAGCCCTGGACTTCTATTACCGCCATTTCGGTATCCGCCGGGCTGTTCTGCCACGGGTACTTGCTGTCCAGCAGGTGCGTGCCCTCGCCGAAGACAGTCCCGTCGAGCTTGAGGTCTTTGCCTTCGGCAGTCTCTGCATCATGGCCGAGGGGCGCTGCCAGCTGTCGTCCTATGTCACCGGTCAGTCCCCCAATACCGCCGGGGTCTGCTCACCGGCCTCTCACGTTCGCTGGGAGGAGAAAGGCGAGATACTGGAATCCCGTCTCAATGGCAAGTTGATTGATCGTTTCCAGCCCCAGGAGCGGGCAGGCTACCCGACACTCTGCAAGGGACGCTTTTACACCGAGGGCCACCGCCACCACGCCCTTGAAGCACCCACCAGCCTGAATACCGCCGAGCTGCTACCGGAATTGAAAGCCATGGGGATTTCGGCAGTGAAAATCGAAGGCCGACAACGCAGTCCCGCCTATGTGGCGGCGGTCACTCGCGTCTGGCGCCGTCTGCTGGATGCGGTGGACCGGTACCCGGCCCGCTACCAGCCCGATGCCGAAGGCCAAGCGACCCTCTCCCGGCTGTCGGAAGGCAGTCAGACGACGCTGGGGGCTTATGCAAGGACATGGCAATAGAGCGCTACGAGCGCCGAGATGATTCAAGGGCATCGGTGACCGGGATAGCTTGATTCAGGAGAGTTAAGGATGCGTATCAGTTTGGGGCCGGTGTTGTATTTTTGGCCGCGTAATGAGGTGCTGGATTTCTATCAGCAGGTCCGGGACTGGCCGGTGGATCGGGTTTATCTCGGCGAAACCGTCTGTTCCAAGCGTCGGGAGTTACGGGCGGATGATTGGCTGGAGATCGGCGCGGCGCTGATTGATGCGGGCAAGGAAGTTCTGCTCTCTTCACTCACCCTGATCGAGGCTCGTTCCGAAGCCGGCGCCTTGAAGCGCCTCTGTGATCGTGGCCTGCAAATCGAGGCGAATGATTATTCAGCCGTGTCGGTCGCCGAGGAAAAGGGGCTGGCCTTCGTCGGCGGTAGCAGTCTCAACCTCTACAATCGCCCGGCCATTGATGTGCTCAAGCGTGCCGGCATGTTTGCCTGGGTCCCGCCCCTGGAGATGCCCGCCCGGCAGTTGCAGGCGCTGCTTTCGGCAGACCTTGGGATCGAAACGGAAGTCTTTGCCTTTGGCCGCATGCCATTGGCCTGGTCGGCCCGCTGTTTCGCGGCTCGCGCCCAAAACCGACCCAAGGATGACTGTGGTTTTGTATGCAAAGCCTACCCGGATGGACTAGCCATGAAAACTCAGGAAGGTGAAGACTTCCTTGTCATCAATGGCATCCAGACCCAGTCCCATCACTGCGTGAACCTGATCCGACACCTGCCGATCATGAATCGCATGGGTGTGAACACGGTCCGGCTCAGTCCTCAGTCCCGGGACATGAACAAAATTGTCCATCGCTGGGCCGAGGCCATTGCCGGCTCGGCACCAATGCAATTGGAGCGGGAATGGCTGATCGCACCACCTGCGGATGGCTACTGGATGGAAGAGCCCGGCATGCTGGAAAGCGTTACAGCGTAGAACCCTCTGATTACCTTGCGCTGCCCTTGAAGCTGTTGTGTGGGTGGCATCTGAGCAAATGACGGCTCTGGAGCTGACGAGAAGCCCCCATGATCATGCGCAGAAACTGTTCCGCCCAATCACGGTCCAGGCCAAGGGCTGCAGCCTGCTGACGAAAACCAGACGTTTTCTCTAGCTCTCGCTCCGGCACACGAACGGGTAGACCCAAGGCTTGCTTGTAAACGGCCAGGTCACTGACGATTTCTGTCCGCCGGGCCAGCAGTTGAAGGATCTCCCGGTCTATTTCATCGATGGCTTTCCGGCTTCGAGACAGACCAGCAGCGGCGTCCATCGCTAAGCCCAGGACGCCCCTGCTTCCACGGCACGCCTTAGCAGGGGCGGCAGAGCAGTCAGTTCTATGGAGTCAAGCAGATTCTTGACCAGCAAACCCAGTTCAGTATCCCCCTCCACGGTGATACGACGTTCGAAGAACAAGGTATCCGGATCTTCTCTTCGACTGGCCAGTAGCAGGAACTCGGGCAAGCCGCCAGCCACCGTTACCGCGGGTCGGCCCCGGGGAATCAATCTGAGGCGCCCATCTTCGAGAGTCAGGAACCAGTGCAGGCCAATATCCGTAATGGCGATTTCCACGACCTCCCGACTGAGGAAATCCAGATCTCCATCCTCGATTCGATCGGCGAAAACCTGCTGGAGCAGTGGCTCCACCAACAGGGCCTGGCAACGCAATGGTGTAAATCGGGCAGGGATCGCGAGCAGACTGCTCAGTGACCTGCCCCCAACGGGGGAACGTATGGACCTTATCTGTTTCATGGAGACCGCACCCAAGAGGCAAAAAGAAACCCAAATCCTCGGCCCGTGGATAAAAGGCCGGCATCCTCAGTCCCTCAGTCTGGCCACAGAGGACCACTGGTTCATTGATACATATCAAGTCGGCCGCTCGGTAATCACACTAGTATTGGGAAGCTGGGAAACACAATGCTGGCAACAGCAGGAGCGCAAGGCTGGATGAAAAGAAGTCCTGAACTGAGACCCCTTTCCCGGGAACACAATGTGGCCCTCAAACTTGCCCGTGATGCGAAACAGGCAGCATCGAGCCGGGTGGAACGGAATATTTCCGAAGTCTGGCGACAGCTCAGTCGCTTCTGGCATGAAGAGATGGCAGCCCATTTTCGAGCCGAGGAAGATGTTATCTTCCCGCTGCTGAGAGGCCTGGGGCAACACGAGCTGGTAGAGCAACTTGACCGGGAACACGACGCCATGCGAGTCGTCCTGGAGGACCCTTCCAGGCAGGACCGGGTTCGCCTGGACGCACTGGGCCATGTGCTTATCGACCATGTACGGCGAGAGGAGCGAGAGGCATTCCCCATCCTGGAGAAGCTGATGGATGAGGAATCCGCCCAGCGGATTCGCTCCGGACTGGATCGCCTCCTCGCCCACGATCAGCGGGAGGCCTCATGAGTCACGGCCGTCACAAAGGGGAGCTGCCACTGGTCTATTCCTGTTCCGGCTGCTCCAGTGCTGCCCAGCTGTCCAATGAGCTGGCCCTACGCCTGGACCGGGCTGGCGAGGCGGAAATGTCTTGTATTGCCGGGGTCGGAGGCAATGTGCCCAAGCTGGTGAAGACAGCTCAAGCAGGCCGTCCCATTCTGGCGATTGATGGCTGCCCTCTGGCATGCACCAAGGCCTGCCTCGAGACACGGGACGTGTCACCGTCAAAACATGTGGTACTGTCAGAATTCGGGGTCAAGAAGCGTTACGGAAAAGATTTTGATCCCGTCGATGCCAGTAGACTATATTCCGAGATGGCCAGCCTGGCCCGTCAGTTGGGAGACTAAAAGGCAATGCAAAAGGCGGACCTGGAGCAACTCGAGAAAAACCCTGTCCTGGGCCCCCTCCCGGAGAGCGCTCGAAACGAGCTACTGGAGGACTCGCTCGAACTGGAGCTGCCCGCCGGCACTACCCTTTTTCGACAGGGTGAGGATGCCCGCTTCCTGAGGATAGTTCTCGAAGGCCGGGTTGCTCTCGTGGGGAGTTCAGACCACAAGGATGAAACCGTCGTAGAATTCTTTCAGACCGATGACGTCTTCATCATACCCGCGGTTATCCTTGAATTGCCTTTCCTGATGTCGGCCAAGACCGTGGAGGATTCAAGAATCCTCATGATTCCGGCTAACCGCTTCAGAGAGGTGATGGAACGGGAACAGAGCCTATCCCTTGCTGTTGCTCGGGAGCTGGGCCGTCACTGGCG
>NZ_SLKM01000259.1:0-4383 GCF_007134575.1 Natronospira sp. | reverse complement strand
GACCGAGCTGCGCCTGCTGGCGCGGGGTATCGATGGCCGCGTCATCAGGCCGCTGCAGTTACAGGAAGTGGACGTGTCCACCCCCGAGACCCGAGGCCTGATGATTGCCGCCATGCTGCCCTATTTCATCCTGCTGACCGTGCTCATGGGCGGCTTTTACCTGGCCATCGACACCACCGCCGGGGAGCGGGAACGGGGTTCCCTGGAACCGCTTCTCAGCACGGCGGCCCGGCGGGGGGAGATCCTGGCGGGCAAGCTGCTCGCAACCGCCACCTTTTCACTGCTGGCACTGGCGATCGTCATTGCGGCCTTCTCGGTGGCATTACGCTTTGTGCCCATGGAGACGGTGGATATGGCCCTCTCCCTGGATCTGGCCACGGCGGTGATGCTGTTTCTGACGGTCTCGCCCTTTGCCTTTCTGGGGGCTGCAGTAATGTGTCTGGTGGCCTCCTTCACCAAGAGCTACAAGGAAGCCCAGACCTGGCTGTCGGTGGTGATGATCGTGCCCCTGGCGCCCATGATCGTGCATTTTGTCCGACCTTTCGAACCCACCATCCTCAATCTGGCGATTCCGGTTCTGGGTCAGCATGTGGCCATGCTTGAGCTGTTGGGGGCGGAAACCCTGCCGGTTCTGGGTCTGGTGCTCAACACCGGGGTGACCCTGGCACTGACTGGCGTGGTGGCCTGGGTAGCCTGGCTGTTCTATCGCCGGGAATCGGTGCTGGGCTGATCCGGGGGAAATCTCCTGCTGGTGGGATGGGGATTCCCGGCCTACACTGTCGCTAAGGGATGACGGGGCTCGCCATGCTGCAATTGCATCGGGATCGCAAACAGGCGTTAAGGGCGCAGCGGGTGTTGCTGGGCCTGGTTGCCTACCTGATGTGGATCGCGGTCGGCATCTACCTGTATTGGATTGATCTGCTCCATATCGGTCCTGCGGGCTTGGGTATCTACTTCCTGCTCATGCTGCTCACCAATGCCGCTTTCCTTGCAGCGGTCCGATGGAATTGGAACCTGCGCTTTCGGGATCCGGGCATGACCCTGGGTCAGATTGCCTGCGGCATCTTCTGGGGGATGGTGCTACTCTCCCAGGCGGCGCCTGAAGCACGCGGCGGCATGTTGCTGGTTTTCGTCACCGGCTTTTTCTTCGGTGTCTTTCGCCTCAATACCCAGCAGTTTCTTGGACTCGCCCTATTCGCATCACTGGCCTACGCCAGCCTGATCCGCGCTGAATGGGCGGATCTCGATGCGGAAACCCGTCAGATTGAGCTGGCACAGTGGGTCTTTCTGAGCCTGATTTTGCTCTGGATGTCCTTCATGGGGGGGTATGTCGCCCGCCTGCGAAGCAATCTTCGTCAGGCCATGGGCCGGATCGAGGAATTGGCCAATCGGGATCACCTCACCGGCACCCGAAATCGACGTGCAATTACCGGCTCATTGGAGGAGGCGGTGGCCCGGGCGGAGACAGAGGGCGAAGTTCTCACTATCGCCATGCTCGATCTGGATCATTTCAAAGCTCACAACGATGACCATGGGCATCTGCTCGGCGATGAACTGCTCAAGCAATTTGTGGAACGGGTGGAACGGGAGCTGCGGGCCGATGACATTATCCGAGGTCAGCAGGATCAACCGCTGGGACGGTTTGGGGGCGAAGAATTTCTGGTGGTCTTGCCAGGTACCGGGCTTGACGGCGGGATGCTGGCGGCGGAGAGGATCCGGCGGGGGATTGCCGAATTGCCGTTCGAGACCGAGGCGGGTGCGGTAGCCATGACGGTCTCCATTGGCCTGACGGAGTGGCGGCCGGGGGATGACTGTGAAAGCCTGCTCAAGCGGGCCGACAAGGCTCTTTATGAAGCCAAGGAAGGGGGACGGAACCAGGTGGTGGCGGCCGAGTGAGAGCGACTGATTGCTCTACTTGCCGATGCAGAAGCTGGAGAATATCCGCCCGAGTAGATCGTCGCTGCTGAATTCGCCGCTGATCTCGCCCAGTGTCTGCTGGGCCAGTCGCAGTTCCTCTGCCAATAGCTCGCCGGCGCGGCTCTCAATCAATTCCGCCTGGCCCGCATCCACATGGGCCCGGGCCCGCTCGATGGCATCGAGATGGCGGCGGCGCGCCATGAATACATCCTCGCCCGCCGGGCGATAGCCGGCCACGGCTTTGAGGCGCTCACTGAGTGCCTGAATACCTTCACCGGTAAGAGCGGAAAGCCCGATACGGCGTCCTTGATCGTCCCGATAACCCGCCGTGCCGCCGCTGAGGTCGATCTTGTTGTGGGCGATGATCACCGGTAGCTGGGGCGGCAGGTCACGACGCAGTTCGGCGATGTCCTCAGGGGACTGGTCATCGACCACCAGCAGGACGCAATCAGCCGTTTCCATGGCCTCGCGGGCCCGACGAATGCCCTCCTGTTCAACCGCATCACCACCCTCGCGCAACCCCGCGGTATCGATCAGGTGGAGGGGCAGGCCATCCAGGTGCACGTATTCCCGCAGGACATCCCGGGTGGTGCCGGGGATATCGGTCACGATGGCGGCATCATGTCCGGCAAGGCGATTGAGCAGGCTGGACTTGCCGGCATTGGGACGACCGGCGAGGACCAGGCGCAGACCTTCACGCATCACCCGACCCTGCTCGGCCCGTTGCATGAGCTGATCGAAGGCTTCCGTGATCTCACTCAACTGCCTTTCCACCCGCTCGTCGGAAAGGAAGTCGATCTCCTCGTCGGGAAAATCGATGGCGGCTTCGACAAAGATCCTCAATTCGATTAGCTGTTCCACCAGGGCGTGAACGGCGCGGGAGAACTCGCCGCTGAGCGATCGGGTGGCGGCACGGGCGGCCTCGGCGGAGCCGGCGTCGATCAGATCGGCCACTGCCTCGGCCTGGGCCAGGTCGAGCTTGTCATTGAGAAAGGCCCGCTCGGAAAACTCACCGGGCCGCGCCGGGCGGGCGCCCAGTGCAATCACGCGTTGTAGCAGCATGTCCAGGATGACCGGCCCGCCGTGGCCCTGAAGCTCGAGGACATCTTCGCCGGTATAGGAGGCCGGGGCGGGGAAATAAAGGATCAATCCCTGATCAATGCTATTTCCTTGAGCGTCCAGAAAATCGGCGAGATGGGCGTGTCTTGGCCGAGGCCTGAAGCCGCAGAGTCGGGCGGCAAATTCGGCCAGGGATGGGCCGGAGAGCCGAACGATGCCGACCCCGCCCCGTCCAGGGGGGGTGGCAATGGCGGCAATGAGGTCCTGGCTGCTCTGCATGGGCCCAGTGTACCGTAAGAGTCGGCGATGCCGGACTGTAACGGGCGGTACCCGTTGGCATCGACTAATGGATTAGGAAGTAGGCGTTTACGAATTTAACAACGAGGCGGCGACAGATGGGGCAGGAAACATTTTCCTTCGAAGGCGATCAGGGGCAACGGCGGGATGGTGTCCTTGAGCAAGGGTCGGGGCCGACGCATGCCTGGGCGGTATTCGCGCATTGTTTCACCTGCGGGAGCAGTTCACTCGGGGCGGTTGCCATTAGCCGAGCGCTGGCGGCGCGGGGCATTGGCGTCTTGCGCTTTGATTTTGCCGGCCTGGGGGAGAGCGAGGGTGAATTTGGCGCCGAAGGGATTGGTGGTGACATTGCGGATCTGAAGGCGGCCAGCCGCGCCATGGCGGAGTCGGGTCGGCCGGTTTCCTTGTTGGTGGGCCATTCCCTTGGGGGTGCGGCCGTGCTGCATGCGGCGGGGGATCTGGATGAGGTCAAGGCGGTGGTGACCTTGGGTGCGCCGGCGGACCCGGCCCATGTCCTTCACTTGCTGGGTGATCAGCGGGAGAAGATCGAGTCGGCGGGCGAGGCGGAGGTCAGGATTGGCGGCCGACCCTTCACGATTCGCAAGCGCTTTATCGACGACATGGAAAACCGGCCATGGCGGGAGCGGATCGCCGATCTCAGGCGACCGTTGCTGGTGATGCACGCGCCAATGGACAATATTGTTTCGGTGAACAATGCGGCGGCGATTTTCCAGGCAGCCAAGCATCCCAAAAGCTTTGTCTCCCTGGATGGGGCGGATCATCTGTTGACCGGGAGAGAGGATGCAGACTGGGCAGCCGATATGATCACGGCGTGGGCCAGACGGTATCTGGCTGACGGTTAGCGACAGGTTTGAAGACGTCAGGCGTCATCGTTTTAGGGAAGCGCGGATGTTCCTAAGTTCAAGGGTTACTGCTGGGATAGCTTCGGCGGGGTGTGTGCCCATTGAGTCCGGTGACGGGTGCGCTCCGGTCCCTGTCCTGGGGGCCTGGCTCAGGGACGTCGTGGACCCGTCCCTGGGGACTCTGCACGCGACATCCTGTCGCTCACAGCCTTGAGCAAGGCCACCAGAACCTGGACCTACTCTTGGG
>NZ_SLKM01000210.1:0-15817 GCF_007134575.1 Natronospira sp. | reverse complement strand
TGAAGGGCCGTTGGAGACTACAACGTTGATAGGCTGGGTGTGGAAGGTCAGTAATGGCTGAAGCTAACCAGTACTAATTGCCCGTGAGGCTTGACCATATAACACTCAAGCAACTTGAGTGTGCGACTAAGGCTGTATTGCTGCATCGCGCCAAGACGATCTTTCGAATTCCCAAGCCCTGTCCTCAGGACAGGCTTGCCGTGAGCCAGTTCGCCTGGCGGCCATAGCGAGTGTGAACCACCCGATCCCATGCCGAACTCGGAAGTGAAACCGCTCAGCGCCGATGGTAGTGTGGGGTTTCCCCATGCGAGAGTAGGTCACCGCCAGGCTTTATATCCCAACCCCAAGGTCGATTCCGGCCTTGGGGTTTTTTTGTTTCGCATGGGGAAACCCCACGCCTTTTCATGGACGACCCTGAGCTCAGCCGTGCCCGGTAGCCGTCCCTGGCCCGCAGTCCGGCCCGGCCGTCCTGGCCGGGCGCTCACGTCGGCTGCGAAATGCCACCGGCATTTCGGTCCTTGTTCGCCCCCATGCTCGTGTAGGTCACCGCCAGGCTTTATATCCCAACCCCAAGGTCGATTTCGGCCTTGGGCTTTTTTATTTGGCATGGGGAAACCCCACCCCTTATCAACTCACCAAGCATTCCTAGGCGTTTCCCGGACTCAAGACGTTCTGCCCGCTTAGCGTAGGCTTCACTATGGGGTAGAATCTGCGCTGAAATCACAACTTTCGGAAAGGCCCATGTCCATTCAGCAGCAATGCACCGATTCGGTGATCATGATCCGTCCGGTCAGCTTCACTTCCAACCCCGAGACGGCGGTCAGCAATACCTTCCAGGCTAATATCGATGCCTCGGAGGAAGAGGCCGTTCGGAATCAGGCGCAGGTCGAGTTCGACGGGCTCGTTGCCGCGCTGGAAAGAGCCGGTGTCGAGGTTACCGTGTTTGACGACACGCCGGATCCGGTCACACCCGATGCCCTGTTTCCAAACAATTGGCTCAGTACCCATGCCGATGGTGACGTCGTTCTGTATCCCATGGAAGCGCCGAGCAGGCGGGCCGAGCGTCGCGACGACGTCATCGACTCTCTGGAAACTAAGCACGGTCGACAGATCCAGGCACGGCATGACCTTAGCCCCAGTGAAGGGAAGGATCGTTTTCTGGAAGGTACCGGCAGCCTGGTGCTGGATAGGGTAAATCGCATTGCCTATGCCTGCCTGTCCAACCGAACCCACCCCGCCTTGTTTCATGACTGGTGTGAGCGCTTCGATTTCCAGCCGGAAGCCTTTACCGCCATGAGTCACGGCAAGGAGATCTACCACACCAATGTCATGATGTGTGTGGGCCAAAGTTTCGCGGTCGTCTGTGAGGAGTCTATCGTTGACGAACAGGAGCGCTTGCGGGTGCGGGGACGTCTGGAGCGCACCGGCCACGAGGTCGTTGCCATTAGTCTTGCTCAGATGAACGCCTTTGCCGGCAACATGCTTCAGCTGCGCAGCAAGGATGGAAAGGCCCTGCTCGCAATGTCTTCCCAGGCCAAGAACAGCCTGACTGACGACCAATTGGAACGTCTCGAGCAGCACGTCACAATCGTTAGTGCCGATATTTCGACCATCGAGAAATATGCCGGCGGCAGTGTCCGCTGCATGCTCGCGGAGAATTTTCTGCCGCGCAGTTCTGCGGATCAGTAATGAGGTCAACAATGCAAGCAACGGATCTTTGCCTACAGGAACGCTACGCTCCACACAATGCTTGTTATGGCTGCGGACCCGCCAATGACAAGGGCCTCCATGTTCGATCCTTTCCAGACGGGGACCAGGTAGTCGCGGAGTGGACGCCGGAAGCGCACCATGGGGCGTTCCCGGGCGTGCTCAATGGCGGAATCATCGGTTCCATTCTGGATTGCCATTGCAACTGGACGGCCGCCTGGCATCTGATGACCCAACGGGGCGAAGACCATCCGCCCTGTACCGTCACCATGGATTATCAGATCCGCTTAAAGCGCCCGACTCCAACCGACGGGCCCTTGAGGCTGGTCGCGCGCGTTGTCGAGACCGACGGTGATGTGGTCACTGTGGAAGGCCAGCTCTATGCTGGCGACAAGCTTTGCGATACCTGCCACGGCCGGTTCATGGCTGTGAAGCCTGGTCACCCCGCCTATCACCGCTGGTGAGTCGCCTCCCAATTTACGCTGTGTAAGCCGCCAGCCGTTGGTCGGAATCCTTCTGAATTCTCTCCTGCTCAGAGGAAAGTGTGAACTGGTTCACGGTTTTTCACCTAAAAGCCGACTAGATTCTTTCAATCGCCCGTATGTGGCGTACTTATCGGGGGGGTCCGATATACGCTTTGAGCGGGAGGTTTTCCGTGTCTCTTATTCGCAACAGCAGTGCTGGTGCCCTGGCTGCGGCCGTCCTGACGGGTGCCATGAGTGTTTCAGCCGTGGCGGACAGCAAGGAGCGGGTCTGGGTTGTCTTTGATCAAGGCCATAAGGGCAGCGTGCAACGTGCGCTGAATGCCCAGGGCGGTGAAGTCCATTACCAATTTGACGAACTGAATGCCTTCGCCGTCAGTCTGCCCACCCAGGCCATCAACGGCCTGCGCAATAACCCTCACGTGGCCTATGTAGAGAAGGATCCTCGCCGTGAGCTGATGTCCAGTCAGGTCAGCCCCTATGGCATCGGTATGGTCCAGGCCGATCAGGTCTCCGACGGTGCTGCCAGCGAAATGACCGTCTGTGTCATCGACTCCGGCTACGACCTCAATCATGAAGACCTACCTTCGGGTGGCAATGTTACCGGCACAAATGACTCCGGCACCGGTAATTGGTACCAGGACGGATCCGGTCACGGCACCCATGTGGCCGGTACTATTGCCGCCCTGAACAACGATGTGGGCGTGGTGGGCGTCCTGCCTTCCGGCAATCTGAATCTCCATATCGTCAAGGTCTTCAATGACAGCGGTTCCTGGGGTTATTCCTCGGATCTGGTTCACGCCCTGAACGTCTGTGAAGACGCTGGTTCAAATGTTGTAAACATGAGTCTGGGCGGCAGCTTCTCAAGTAACTCCGAGGCTAACGCCTTTGCCGCCGCCCATGATCGTGGTGTGCTGTCCATCGCCGCTGCGGGCAACGATGGCAACACCCGCAAGAGCTATCCGGCTTCCTACGATGCCGTGGTCTCGGTGGCCGCCATCGACGAGAACATGGAGCTCGCCAGCTTCTCCCAGCGCAATGATCAGGTCGAACTGTCCGCGCCGGGTGTGGCAGTCCGTTCCACCGTCCCCATGGGTTCCGGCAATGAGGAAACCTTCACCCTTTCCGGTGATGCTTTTTCCGCTGTCGCGATGGATGGTTCGCCCGACGCCCAGGGCCAGGGTGAATTGATGGATTGTGGCTTGGGCACCTCTACCTGTGATGCCCAGGGCCAGGTCTGTCTCATCGAGCGTGGCCAGATCAGTTTTGCCGACAAGGTCCAGGCTTGCGAGGCTGGCGGTGGCGTCGGCGCGGTGATCTACAACAACGAATCCGGCGCCCTCCAGGGCACCCTGGGTGATGTGGCGACCGGCATACCCTCCGTGGGAATCAGCCAGGCTGATGGTCAGGAAGCACTGACCCGTCTGGGTGAAACCGGATTCGTGGCCACCGGTGTGGGCAACTACGCCAGCTGGAATGGCACCTCCATGGCCAGCCCCCATGTGGCGGGTGTGGCAGCCCTGGTCTGGAGCCATCACCTGAGCTGCAGCAACCAGGAAATCCGTGACGCCCTTGCCGCCACCGCCCTGGACCTGGGCAGCGCCGGCCGTAACAACGAATTCGGTTACGGTCTTGTTCAGGCCCGCGATGCCGTCGATTACCTTTCCAGCAATGGCTGTGCCGGTGGTGGTGATGACGGCGGTGACGATGGCAATGGTGGCGACGACGGCAACGGCGGTGATGACGACGATGGCGATGACGGCGACAATGGTGGTGATGATGGTGACAGTGATGACGGCGATGCCGATTCCATCGAACTGATTGCCGTCGGCTACAAGGTGCAGGGTCGTCACCGTGCCGACCTGAACTGGACCGGCGCCAGCTCCAGCATGGTTGAGGTGCTGCGCAATGCCGGTGTCGAGGCCACCGTCGAGAACACCGGCGAATGGACCTGGACCAGTAATATTCGTGGCGGAGCCTGCCATGATTTCCAGGTCTGCGACACGGATTCAGGCGAATGCTCCCAGGTGGTGACGGTCTGCCCCTAAGCCAGTCCGAGTCTGTGCTGAACCGAAACGGCCCGCATTGCGGGCCGTTTCTTTATCACTTACCGGGTCCGCCACCGTGGTGGTCTTGCAGCCATTCACCTTAAACTACCTCCGCAAATCGGGTAGAATCCCGACTTTGCGCCGGCCTCTGGGCGGTAACCACAGATAACACCAATACGGAATGACCGTCATGTCCACATCCACTCGCATTCTCATGTGTCCGCCTGACCATTTCCACGTCAATTACGCTATCAATCCCTGGATGAAGGGCAACCAGGACCAGGTTTCCCAGGAGAAGGCGATGTCCCAGTGGCAGGCTTTGAGGGCATTGGTGGCGCGTTTTGCCGAAGTGGTCGAGATTGAGCCCCAGGAAGGGGTGCCGGATATGGTGTTCACCGCCAACGCCGGCACGGTTGCCGGGAAGCGGGCCGTGGTTTCCAGCTTCGCCCACAAGGAGCGCCAGCCGGAGGAGCGGCATTTCGCCCAGTTTTTCCGCAAGATTGGCTATGAGGTGGGTGAGCTGCCAGAGGGTGTGCGTTATGAGGGTGCAGGTGATTCCCTGTTTGACCGGGGTGGTGAGTGGCTCTGGGCCGGTTCCGGCTTCCGCACCGATCGCGAGGCACATGAGTTCGTGGCCGATTTTCTGGGGGTCGACGTCCTGAGCCTGACCCTGGTTGATGAGCGCTTCTATCACATCGACACCTGTTTCTGCCCCCTCGCCGGCGGATGGCTGCTTTACTATCCTCAAGCCTATGATGTCGCCTCCAATGAGTTAATCGAATCGCGGGTGCCGGCTGAGCGCCGAATCCGGGTGACCGAGGAAGAAGCGGCGGAATTTTCCTGTAACGCCATCAATATTGGCGAGAATGTAATCATGCATGACTGTTCCGACCGCCTGCGTTCAGAGCTGGAGCGAGCTGGCTTTACGGTGCATACCACCTCCCTGAGCGAGTTCCTCAAGGCGGGGGGGTCGGCCAAGTGTCTGAGCCTGAAGCTGGATGAGCCCGAGGCCATCGCAAAATGAAGCACTGAGTCACTGCATGGCGCAGCGATAAAAGAACCAGGGACGGCTCGGCCGATTAGCTAAAGAACGTCAGCGCCCCCGGAAGCACGCCAATTTCAAGGCGACGGGCCTGACGGTAGATTACCTCACCATCGGCGTGGACGCGGCAGGGCGCATCCAAATGGATGCTTGCCCGCCGGGTCAGGAAGCGTTGGTAGCCTTCGATTTCTTCTACACGGCCTTCAGTGACCAGGGGAGCCAGGGCCATGATCTGGCGCCGACTGAGCGACGGCGTAATGATCAGGTCCAGTTGCCCGTCCTCGATATTTGCATGAGGGGCCAGATTGAATCGTCCGCCCTCGTAGCAGCCATTGGCGATTACCATCAAGGTCACTTCCTGCTCCAGATTGCCCCCGTCATGCCTGACCGAGACTCGAGGGCGCCGTTTCCGCAGCAGCGACTGAGCAAGGGCAGCAACATAGGCCGTGTCACCGGGCAGCCAACGGCGGCGGGATGCAATATCCGCGATATCCGCGTCCAGACCGATTCCCAGGGTATTGGCAAAGAAGATGTCGTTGCACTGGCCCATGTCGACTCGGCGTTTTGTGCCCAGCATCAGCCGGTCGCAGGCGTCCGCCCATTCACGGGGTAGCCCAAGGCTCTTCGCGAAGTCATTACCGCGCCCCACGGGAATCAGTGCCAGGTCCGGCAAAGGGCCCTCGCTTTGTAAGCAACCATTGATGACTTCGAACAGGGTGCCGTCGCCACCCGCTGTCGCCAATAGCCTGCTGCCGGACTCAACCACCTCCCTGGCCAGCTCAATGCCGTGGCCCGGGCTTTCTGTCAGGTGCCAGCGGGGCTCGAAGTCGAGGCTTCGAAGGTGCGTGTCAATGGAATCTCGAAATTTGCCGGCTCTCCCGCCCCCTGCCGCGGGATTAAGAATGATATCAACGAGGCTCACACCGTCCCCCTTTCTTCGCAGCGCCTGATCATTTGTCCCATACAGCGGGCGCAAATGAATTGATCAGAGGTTCCTTAGTCTACCTTGTTTACTGGCGTTTGGCAGGGGCGTGAACCAGGCCTTTCGCCGGTTCACGCCGGTGGCGGGATCACAGGTGGCGCAGGGCCCGGGTGTGGTCACGTTCCGCCAGCCATTGGGGACGATGCCTGGGCGCGGCGTAGGGCGCCTGGAGGCGATTTTCCATGCTATTGAAGACAAAGAAGGCGTTGCTCCGCGGCAGAGGGGTGATGTTGCCGTTGGAGCCGTGCATGGTATTGCATTCAAAGAACAGCACCGAGCCCGCCGGCCCCTCCGGAACATGGATGCCGCCCTGCTGAACCAGCCAGCTCAAGCTCTCCTGGTCCGGTACGCCCACTTCCTGGGCTTTGAGAGAGCTGAGATGATTGTCCTCCGGGGTCTCGCCCACACAGCTGATGAAATGCCGATGGGAGCCGGGGATCAGCATCAGGGCCCCGTTAAAGGCCTTGTTGTCGGTCAGCAGAATCGAGCAGCTGACCGCCCGCATCCGCGGCATACCGTCCTCGGCGTGCCAGGTCTCGAAATCCGAGTGCCAGTAGAACTCCTTGCCGGTGAAGCCCGGCTTGTAGTTGACCCGGCTCTGATGGACATAGACATCCGAGCCCAGCAGTTGTTGGGCCACATCCAGCACGCGCGGGTCCCGGCACAGCCGCCCGAAGAGGTCGTCATTGCGATGGATTGAAAAGATCGAGCGGATGGACTCGCTGCCCGGCTCAGTGATGACCTCGGGACGCTTGCTGTTGTCGGCACGAGCGTCGAGGCGGCGAAGTTCCCGCCGGTACATTTCCACTTCGCTCTCCGAGAACAGCCCGGTGAGAAAGAGGAAGCCGTCCCTTTCGTACCGGCTCAGTTCCTGCTGGCCGAGAGGGCCATCGTCGATGTCGCCGTAAACAATTGGGTCCTTGCGGGGGATGATGCGTGCTTCGTCCTGGACCCGGGTGGGATAGATGTCAGAGTGTGTGCCGGTTTGCCGTGTTTCATGCAATTCCCGCACGGTTACTGCCATAACAGACCTCCTTTATGCTTGTCGTTGGTTGGTTACCTCTCTGTGTTAAGTTCATGGCCCGGGCGGCAAATCGCCCCCCGGGTCCTGGAAATGCCTCGGGATCAGTCTTCGTCTACCGGATAAACCCCGTGCTCGTCATGGACCTCACGTCCGCTGATGGGCGGATTGAAGACACAGACCATGCGCATATGGGTGCCCTTGTTGGCCCGAAGATAGTGCTCATCGTTCTTGTCCAGGATGTAGATCTCGCCCGCCTTGACGGGCCATATCTTGCCGTCCGCGATGGTCTCGACTTCACCCTCGCCCTCGGTCAGATAGACCGATTCCAGATGGTTCTTGTAGTGAATGTGGGTTTCGGTGCCTTCCTTGATGATGGTGTCATGGACGGAATAGCCCATGCCGTCATCCTTCAGGACCAGACGGCGGCTGACCCAGTTGCCGCCATCCACTTCGCGGTCGGTACCGATGATGTCATCCAGTTTTCTCACAATCATTGTCATGGCTCCCAAATATGCCGGTGAGTGGTCGTGTCGGGCGCACAGGGCCCTGCTTGCCTGCCGTTCATGATACGCAGGGCGGCCCTGGAGTCCGTACTAATGGCTGGCCGGTCTTGTTCCTTGCTGTGCCAGCCGGGTGCTGCTTGCGGATGGCTTGTGAGCTATCCAGAGTGCGGGGACGGCTGGGCCGCCCCCGCGACCACGCGCATCGCTTTCAAGCTGGGGATGCGTTGCGGTTATTTCAAGCGGCGTTCTGCTCGGCCAGTTTCTTGCTGACGGTCTCGGCGACCTTGTCGAGGATGTCCAGGCCCTTGACCAGGTCCGCTTCCTCGATGACCAGCGGGGCGAGGAACTTGACCACGTTATCGTCGATCCCGGCACCCTCGATCACCAGTCCGTGCTTGAAGGCCTCTTCCGAGAACATGTCGGCCAGGCCCTTGTGCTCGGAGGCCAGGCCCCAGATGAAGCCGCGACCGCGGACACGGGCCTTGAGGGCCGGATGGCGGTCGGCAATGGCCTGGAAGCGCTCCCTCACGATTTCGCCCTTGCGCCGCACCTCGCGGGTCAGGGCGTCATCCTGCCAGAATTCCTTCAACGCCGCGGTGGCGGTGATGAAGGCCAGGTTGTGACCGCGGAAGGTGCCGTTGTGCTCGCCCGGACCCCAGATGTCATGCTCGGGCTTGAGCAGGATTACTGCGAAGGGCAGGCCGTAGGCGGACAGGGACTTGGACAGGCAGACCATGTCCGGGTCCAGATCCCATTCCTCGAAGCTGAAGAAGGTGCCGGTGCGACCGCAACCCACCTGGATGTCGTCGATGATCAGCAGGATGCCATGCTTCTTGCAGATTCGGCCCAGACGCTCCATCCATTCGCGACTGGCCACGTTGACCCCACCTTCGGCCTGCACGGTCTCGACGATCACGCCGGCCGGCATTTCCACGCCACTGCCCCGGTCTTCCAGCACATGCTCGAAGTAATCCAGGGTGTCGACACCCTCGCCCATGTAGCCGTCAAAGGGCATGGGCGTGGCATTGCTCAACGGCTGGGCGGCGCTGTGGCGCTTGCCCTCGTTGCCGGTCACCGCCAGGGAGCCGACCGTCATGCCGTGAAAGGCATTGGTGAAAAAGGCCATGTTGGTCCGGCCGGTCACCTTGCGGGCCAGTTTCATGGCCGCCTCGGTGGCGTTGGTGCCGGTCGGGCCCGGGAACTGGACCTTGTAGTTCATCTTGCGCGGTTCCAGGATGACCTGATTGAAGGTTTCCAGGAAACGCTCCTTGGGGGCGCTGTACATGTCCAGGCTGTGGGTGATGCCGCCGCGTTCCACATACTCCAGCAGCGGCTTGCGCAGTGCCGGGTGGTTATGTCCGTAGTTGAGCACGCCGGCACCGGCGAAGAAGTCCAGGTACTTCTCGCCCTCGGTGTCGGTCAGCCAGGCGCCCTCGGACGTGTCCCAGGTCTTGGTGAAGGTCCGGCAATAGCCGCGCACTTCGGATTCATATTTGTCGATGGTCTTGTTGCTCATTGGTCCTCCGGTCAAAAGAATCTGGAATTCGTTTCAAAAAACAGTTCAGGCTTCCGGCCATTCGATCGGGCCGACCCGGTACAGGTGTTCGCTCTCGTGAGGCTCCGGGAAGAACTCGCTGGGGAAGAAGGGCATCTTGCGGCATTGGGTGCCGGACCTCTTGGCAAAGCCCCGGAACAGATTCTGTGAGGGTTTGTTGCTCGGCGTCACGCTGGCTTCCAGATAGCGCACATTTCGGCATGCCGGCAGTGCCATCAGATGGCGGAGCAGGCGCATGCCCACCCCTTTGCCACGCACTTTCTTGCTGACACCCACCTGCCAGACGAAGATGGTGTCTTCCTGTCTGGGCGGGATATAAGCCAGTACGAAACCCACCATCTCGCCATCCCGCTCAGCCACCAGGCAGGTATCGCCGAAGTGTTGGCACATCAGGATATAAGCGTAGGAGGGGTTCTGTTCCAGCACCCCGGCTTCCGCCACGAACCTCCACATCACGCCCCCATCGGCGGCGGTGGCGGCGCGGTAAATAATGTCACCAGTCTGCTCAGACACGTTGTTGTCCTTACTGTCTATGGTTGTCGCGGTCTTGCTCATGCCACCTCCCGAGCCTGCTTGGCATCATCAAGAAAGACTGCATGCAGGGCTCGCATGGCATCGCCCACCTGGGCGGCTTCGACCAGGCAGGTCAGGGAATGCTCGCGGGTGAAACTGATCCGGACACCGACTCCGGCTCGTTCCAGCGCCGCTTCGGCCTTGCGAAGGATGTCCGGGTCCTCCCCGGTGTGCAGGCCGACTGCTGAAACCGAGCCCAGATCCGTGCTGACCGAGATTCGGTCGTCAAACTGGTCGCGTAAGCCATCAGCGAAAATATCCAGATTGGCAATATCTTCAGTCGCGATCAGCATATCGCGGCGCTCACCATCATCGCCGGTGTCGTCCACGAAAATGTCATTCTTCTCAATAGCCTTCAGCACCTTGTCGCCCAGGCCAGCGACCCGGTCCTTGCCCCGCAGGGAGACCCAGATCAACTCCTTGTGGCAAGCAACACCCAGGACCTTGGCCTCGTCGCCGGCCTCCCGCTCGTGGATGATGGTGCCGGGGGCATCGTTGAAGGTGCAGCGAGCACGGACCTCCACGTCACGGCGCCAGGCATATTCCACCGCCCGTGGGTTGAGAACCGAGGCCCCGTGGTGGGCCAGTTCGGTCATCTCGACATAGCTGATTTCGGGCATGGGACGGGCGGTCTCAACAATGCGCGGGTCGGCTGTGTAGACGCCGTCCACATCGGAGTAGATCTCACAGCGATCGGCATTGACGCCTGCGGCCACCGCCACCGCCGTGGTGTCGGAACCGCCACGACCAAGGGTCGTAACCTCGCCACGACTGTTCATGCCCTGATAACCGGCAACGACCACAATCCGGCCACGTTCCAGTTCACGCTCCACCCGTCCAGCCTTGACGTCGGTAATCCGGGCATTGAAGTGGTTGTCGGTGGTACGGATGCCGCTTTGGGGGCCGGTGAGGGAGATGCAGTCCTCGCCCAGCTCCTGGATGGCCATGCTCAGCAGGGACATGGAAATGCGCTCGCCACAGGCAAGCAGCATATCCAGTTCCCTGCGGGACGGATCCTTGGCCAGATCCCGGGCCATGTTGAGGAGGTTGTTGGTGGTCTTGCCCATGGCCGACACGACCGCCACCACCTGATGCCCGGCGCGGCGGGTTTCCACGATACGCTGGGCAACGTGGCGCATCTTGTCCTCGTCGGCAACCGAGGAACCCCCAAATTTTTGAACGATGAGGCTCATCGCAGCTCTCCTGCGTCAAGTGTTATTTCAATCTGGAATGATTTGCTCAAGGCAGCCGCACTCTCCCGCTGACCCCGGCATGCTCTAGCCTGCCGGTTCGGGTGCTGGTCCTGCTTAGCGGCTACCGTTGATTCCTTCATGGCTGCTGTCGTCTTCGATACTGGAAGCTGTGCCGGGCGCCTGATCAAGGCGTCTCGAGGCCGTCTCCGGCGTCTCGTTACCGGTTGGCCAGCTGGCCAGAACGGGTGCGGCATCAATCTCTTCCGCTTCCATCATGGTCACGATGCGCTGCAAGACGCGGTCAATCTCAGCCTGGCGGGCTTCCGGCAGTTCCGCCAGACGTTGAATGAAGCGCTCCTGGAGGGGGAGAGGTGTGCGATCAACCAGCTCCATGCCGGCCTTGGTCAAGGCCACCAGCACCTGGCGCTTGTCCTCCGCGCGGCGCTTGCGGGTCAGATAGCCCCGGCGCTCCAGGCGGTCCAGGATGCCGCTGATCGTCGCCGGGCTCAGTGAGACCGCACGTGCCAATTGGCCCGGCGTCAGCTCACCGTGCTGCTTGAGCTGTCGCAAGCAAATCAGTTGGGGGCCGGTGAGACTGTGGCGCATCGATAGCTGGCGGCTATAGAAATCCACCGCCCGTATGATCCGCCGCAGGGCGCGGAGGATGCGCTCGTCGTAACGGGAAGTGCTGTCAAAATCTGGCGTCGCTTGCAAGATGGTTTGCCTGCTAAAAATTTTGTGTGCGAAATATTATAGACCGAAATATTTCGGCTGTAAAATATTGCCCTGGTCGGCGCCGTGGCGGAGGCGGCCCCCGGGGCGGTAAACTGCAGCTTCCCTCATTTGGTGATCGCAGGAGATATTGATGCTGGAACTGGGGCTTATTGTATTGGCCGCCTACCTTGTGGGCTCGGTGATGGGGGGCTTGATCCTGCGCCCGCTGATTGGTGGGGCGGATATCCGTCGCGAGGGCAGCGGCAATGCCGGTGCCACCAATGCCCTGCGGACGCGGGGCAAGGGTTTTGCCGCGGCGGTAGCCGTGATCGATGTTCTCAAGGGTGTGGCCGCGGTGGCCTTGATTCCCCAGCTCAGCCTGCTCACGGAAACTGCCCAGGCCCTGGATCCGGAATGGCTCATGGCGCTGTGCGGGGTGGCAGTGGTTTTCGGTCACGTCTGGCCGCTCTGGCATGGCTTTCGTGGTGGAAAGGGCGCCGCCACCCTGGTCGGTGTGATGATCGTGATTGCGCCGATGGCGCTCTTGCCCATTCTGGCGGTTTGGCTGCTGGTTCTGGTGTTTTCCGGCTATGTGGGTCTTGCCACGGTTCTTGCCGCTGCCGTGGGCCCGGTTTACATGCTCGCCATCGGGGAGCCCCTGACCGGCATGCTGGTGACCTTCACCGGGGTGATGTTCATCACCATTGTTTACACCCATCGCAGCAATCTGAAACGTCTGGCAAGGGGCGAAGAGGCGCGCTTCGAGAAGGCCATGCTATTCCGCCGCCGGCACGGGAGCGGTGAGGGATGAGTGAGGCGGCCGATCCAAGCGCCTCCCGAGTCCGACCCGGCGATGAGCTGCGCCATCGGATTCTGGTTGCCCTGGCGGACGGCGAATTCCATTCCGGTGAAGCCCTGGCCGGTGCGCTGGGCGTTTCGCGGGCGGCCGTTTGGAAGCACCTGGAGGCACTTGCTGAAGCCGGGCTCGGTCTGGACCGTCAGCGGGGGCGGGGTTATCGCCTCACCCATCCGGTAGAATTGTTTGACGCCGACGCCATTCGTGCGGCCATGGGTTCGCCGTGGAATAGGCAATTGCAGCTTCACCTGCCTGCCGCCGTCGCCTCTACCAACCAGTTTCTGGCCGATCTGCCCGCAGATGCCAGGCCCCAGGCCTGTCTGGCCGAAGGCCAGGCGGCCGGGCGTGGTCGGCGTGGGCGCCAGTGGCTGAGTGCCTATGGCGCCGGTATTCCCCTCTCACTTGCCTGGCATTTTCCCGTGCTAAGCGCCGGCGTTTCGGCTCTTGCCCCTGCCATCGCCGTGTCCCTGGCAGGGGCCCTTGAGGCGTTGGGGGCCAGGGGGCTGCGTTTGAAGTGGCCCAATGATCTGCTCTGCGAGCAGGGCAAGTTGGCCGGCATCCTGATTGAGTTGCGCGGCGCGCCCGAGGGGCCCTGTGATGTGATCATTGGAGTCGGTATCAATTGGGCCCTGCCAAACGAGCCGGTGGACCAGGCGGCCGCCGACCTGTCGGCGGTGATGGCGCGCCCCTCCCGCAACCATCTTGCTGGCATGGTACTCGGAAGGCTCTGTGATGATCTGGGCCGCTACGCTGAGCAGGGATTTGCCCCGTTCGCCGATGCCTGGGCCGAGCGCGATGCGCTGGCCGGTCGTTCGGTGACTCTCGATCTGGGCACGCGACAGGTGGCGGGTTGTGCCCAGGGGCTGGATGAGGCCGCGGCGCTGTGTTTGCGGGAAGCCGATGGTTCCCTCAGCCGCTGGCAGGTGGGGGAAGTCAGTCTGCGGCCGGCCAGATCGAACTGACATGATTCTCTTGTTGGACAGTGGCAATAGTCGGCTCAAGTGGGCGCTTGCCGACTCCGACGGGCGGCTTCGCGAGCACGGGGTTCATGAGGGTGGTTCTCTGCCCGCAGTTCTGGAGCGCGACGACATCAAGGCAGTGCGCCTGGCTTCGGTCCGGGAGGCAGACTACACGGCCCGCCTTGAGCGGGCAGTTCGGGCGCGGGGCTGGCCCGTGACCCGTCTGCGAACTCCGGTCGGTCAGGAAGGCCTGGTCAACGCCTACCCTGAGCCCGATCGCTTGGGCGTGGATCGCTGGTTGGCGATGCTGGCTGCCTGGCGGCGAGAGCGGGCGGGCTTCGTGGTGGTGGATGTGGGTACTGCGGTGACCATCGACCTGGTGGCAGACGACGGACACCACCTTGGCGGTGCCATTCTCGCCGGCGAGGCCTTAAGCCTTGAAGCCTTGGTAGGCCGTGCCAGTGGCATTCGCCCGCGGCCAGGCGACGGCGGGCCGGGTTTCCCTGCCGCGGATACCGGTGCAGCCGTAGCTGCCGGTGTGCGCCTGGCCGTCTGTGGCGGGGTCGAGCGAGCCCTGCGGCTAGCCCGGCAAGCCGATGTTGCGGGGCCCCTCTATCTGACCGGCGGTGGTGCCGAGCCTGTTTGCGAGGCGCTATCGGACGAGCGTCCCCGATTGGTGCCCGATCTGGTTTTGGAAGGCATGCTGGAGGAGGCGCCTAGATGCTTCGGCTGATTTTTCTGCTGCTGCTGGCGCTCAACCTGGTCGTTCTGGCCTGGCAGGCCTGGCATGCCCCCGACCCAGCGGAAGAGCTGGTACGAATTGAGCCCAATGAGCGTTATCAGCTGGCTGTGGCCGAGCCCGATCTACCGGAGTCTGACCTGCAGCCGAGGGAGCCGGCCGAGCCCCAGTGGCGACCAGGCGGTTGCGTGCAATTGGGTGGCGTGGATGGCGAGGAAGCCTTGCGGGCATTCAAGCGGCTCCGCCCCGAGCTTTCCGCGCATTTGCTCGAGATTCCCGAGTCAGTGGTCTTCGCCTGGTGGGTGATTATTCCGCCTGACGGGATCACAGATGCCGATGAAACCCTGGCGGCCCTGGAGGCGGCGGGCGCTGGCGATTATTTCCTGATTCGCAGCGGTGAAGGTGAGGGCGGTATATCCCTGGGGCTGTTCAGCACCCCCGAGCGCGCCGAGCTTCGTCGGGACCGACTTCAGGAGCGCGGATTCAGTCCGGATATCCGTGAGCGCGAACGCCAGGAGCCCCGTTACTGGTTGTTGATGCCTGAGGGGCGGCTCGCCCCCGAGGTCTGGCAGGCGGACCATCCGGAATGGCGCCTGCGCCCTGCGCTGTGCCCCGGCGCCGAGGGGGAGCTTGTGGATATCCGCCGCAACCCGCTAGAATAGCGCCCCTTTCCTCGACGGCTCTGGTGGTCGAGGGAACCAGGCTGGCGTAGCTCAGTTGGTAGAGCAGCTGATTTGTAATCAGCAGGTCGCGGGTTCGACTCCTGTCGCCAGCTCCAGCTTTCTCTTGACAGTGTGCGAGGGGATGGGCGAAAATCCCCGGCTTACGCTTGCGGAGGGGTACCCAAGCGGCCAACGGGGGCAGACTGTAAATCTGCTGGCTTTGCCTTCGGAGGTTCGAATCCTCCCCCCTCCACCAGATACAGCAACGCCACCGGCGGGCATACGCCCTTCGGTGGCGTCTGCCGCTCAGGGATAAGGTCCCGGCGGCGCGATCTGAAGATCGCAGCGGGTGTAGTTCAATGGTAGAACCTCAGCCTTCCAAGCTGATGATGTGGGTTCGATTCCCATCACCCGCTCCAGGTACGACGCCCCGAGGGGCAGTGAGTGCGCCCATATAGCTCAGTGGTAGAGCACTCCCTTGGTAAGGGAGAGGTCGGCGGTTCAAATCCGCCTATGGGCTCCATAGTCTGATTCGCGCATGGTTTTGCGGATCATTGGTGGGCGCCGCTTTGGCGGTGTCTTGGCAGGGTCGCTCCGGTAATGGTCGGTAGTGACCGGGGTTTTGGTTAACAGCTTCGTTTCCGGGAGTCGCCAGAATGTCCAAGGAAAAGTTTGAAAGAACAAAGCCGCACGTGAACGTAGGAACGATTGGTCACGTTGACCACGGCAAGACGACGCTGACGGCTGCGCTGACGAAGGTTGCGGGCGAGGCCAGCGG
>NZ_SLKM01000131.1:0-15820 GCF_007134575.1 Natronospira sp. | reverse complement strand
GTCAACACCCCAGAACCAGTTGTTCTCGGAAGCAAGCAGGTCCGGGCGGGCAGTGCCTTCCAGGCCTTCCTGATTGAACCACTCCACGGAGAAGGTCACATTGCCGCGACCGTCGAACATGTTGGCCCCGGCCACATAGGAGAACATGTCGGTCTGGGCGTCACTTTCGGCGGTGATTCCGCGTTGGAGACTGAAGTCAACGCCTTCGTAGTCATCCTTGAGGATGACGTTGATGGTGCCGGCAATGGCGTCGGAGCCATAGATCGGCGCACCACCGATGCCGATGACTTCAATGCGATCCACCATGGCCACGGGGATGACGTTGAAGTCGACCTGCAGGCCACCGGAGGCGGCGAAGATGCTGGGAGTATTCTGGGACACGAAGCGGCGGCCGTTGACCAGGGTCAGGGTCCGCTGGGAGCCCAGGCCCAGGAAGTCAACGAAGTTCTGGCCCAGGTTGAAGGTGTTCTGGGTGCCATCGGGGGTGATGGGCGGTGCACCGAAGCTGGGCAGTTCATTCAGGGCATCGGCCACATTGGTAAAGCCCCGGTCCTCAAGTTCCTGGCTGGAAATGCTGAGGGCGGGATAGTGGGTGTCGATGCCTTCGCGGGTAATGCGGGTACCGGTCACGCGGACACGGTCCAGTTCCCGAAGTTCTTCTTCCTCGTCGTTATCGTTGTTTTGAGCCATGGCCATGGGGGCGGCGAGCGCCGCGGCCATGCCGGACAACAACGCCAGACGAATCGCGCGGCGTAAAGGGTTGTCGGGTTTCATATCGGATTACTCCCTAGCTGTGAGCATTTTTCAGGCTTGCAACGAACTCTTTGCTGTCTTCCGTGGTCAGGCAGTGAGCGGTGACCGGACGGTTCTTGTCCGGCCGACTGGATCGCTCGTCCGGTGTCGGTCCTCAATATTGCTGAGGTCGAGGCCACCCCTGGTCGAGCGCGGCAGCATCCGTGCTGTTGCTTTAATATCACAGGTTGGTATTTGTGCAAACTGATTTGAGTCAATAAATCGAAAAAAATCTAATTAACTGATTCGAGCGCTAAAAAAGAAGTCGTTCGTACGAAGAGTAGGGGTGGTTTGAGCGGTGATCATTCGGGAATGTTGCGCCAAAAGAACGCCATTTCTACGACCGATTTCGTTTAGTTGCTACTATCCCCATTCCGTTGCACAAGGAGATTCGGGAAATGGTTAAGCATTGGGCAAGTGGCTTGAGTGCTGGTTTGATTCTAGGTGTGAGTACCTGGATGGCCCCGGCCCAGGCGGAAGTCGATCTGGACGTGGTCAACGAGATTCGTCACGAGGGTCTGCATCACTCTCAGGTGATGGATACCCTGGACTATCTCACCGATGTCATCGGGCCGCGCCTGACCGGTTCGCCGGGCATGAACAAGGCCAATGAATGGACGCGGGAGCAGCTCGAGTCCTGGGGACTGGAAAATGCCCGCTTGCATGGTTTTGACTTCGGGCAGGGGTGGTCCTTTGATCACAGCCACGCCTGGTTGGCATCTCCCCGCAAGGCCCCTCTGATCGTCTATCCCCGTGCCTGGACGCCCGGCACCGACGGCCCGGTGCAGGGCCCTGCGAAGCGGGTCAAGCTCGAGGATGAATCTGATCTCGAAAAGTACGCGGGCAAGCTGGAAGGCAAGATCCTGTTGCTGGACGAGCCCCGAGAGATCGAGAAGCAGGAGCGCTCACCTTTCCACCGCCATGATGATGACTCCCTGGAGAACATGGAGCGTTTTCCGATTCCGGGCGAGGCCGGGCCGGACTGGCGTCAGCGGCGGGTGCAGATGCACCACTTCCGTGAAAAGCGCAATGCCTTCCTCGCCGAAGAGGGCGTGTTGGCGACTGTCCATATCAGCTCACGGGATTACGGCATTGTGCGCACGGGCGCCGGTGCGGCCCATGATGCCGATGCCGAGGCGGGTGTCCCCGCCGTGCAGATGGCCAGCGAACACTACAATCTGCTGGCGCGCTTGCTGCAGCGGGACAAGGCAGTGGAAATCGGTCTCGATGTGAAGGCCCGTTTCCATGATGACGATCTTCAGGCCTACAACACCCTGGCCGAGATTCCGGGTCGGGGGCGCAATCCCGAGATTGTCATGGCCGGTGCCCATCTGGATTCCTGGCATCCGGGCACGGGTGCCACCGATAATGCCGCGGGCGTGGCGGTGGTGATGGAGGCCGTGCGCATTCTGCAGGCCATCGGCGTTCAGCCCCGGCGGACCATTCGCGTCGGCCTCTGGTCCGGTGAAGAGCAGGGTCTGCTGGGTTCGCGAGCCTATGTGGATGATTACATCGCCACTCGCCCCGAGCACGAGGACGAAGAGCAACTGGCCCTACCGGCCCGCCTGCGTGATGCGACCTGGCCCATCGAGCCCCTGCGCGGGCATGACCGGCATGTGGCCTATTTCAACTTCGACAATGGCAGTGGCCGAATTCGAGGCATCCACGCTCAGGAGAATGTGGCGGCAATGCCGATCTTCGAGAATTGGCTGGAGCCCTTCCACGATCTGGGGGCGACCACCGTGAGCAGCCGCAATACCGGTTCCACCGACCACGTGGCCTTTGACGCGGTGGGTATTCCCGGTTTTCAGTTCATTCAGGATCGCCTGGATTATTTCGCCCACACCCACCATTCCCACTTGGACACCCGGGACCATGTGGAGCGGGATGACCTGATTCAGTCCGCGGTGGTGCTGGCGTCCTTCCTCTATCATGCCGCCATGCGGGACGAGTCTCTGCCTCGCAAGCCCATGCCGCGGGAGCCGGAAGACTGAGATCTGCCGGCTAGTAGTGTGGCGGCGGCTCATGCCCCTGGGGGGATGAGCCGCCGCTTTGTTCTTGCAGGGTCTGCACCCGGTCAGACAGATGCTGGCAGCGGGCCTTGAGGGCTTCCAGTTCCCGTTGTTGGGCGTAGACCGTGTCACTCAGGGCGGTCAATGCCGCTTCCTGGTGGGCCAGTTTTTCTTCCAGATGGGTCAGACGGGATTCCATGGGCATTGCTCCGCTGCTTGGGACCGGCGGGTATCGTTGGCACGGCTTCGGTATCATGCCCGTTCGAGGCGGGGAATCAAGGCCGGGAGTGGCCGATGAGAGGCGATTGCATGGTTTCGCGGCAGACACAGGACGGGGACAAGGGGACGGGGCTCGAGGTTTGCCGGGATGCTGAGCTGTCAGCCCTGAATACCCTGGCGGTGCCGGTACGTGCCACTCGCCTGCTGCGTGTCAGCGACCCCAGGCTGTTCGAAGCACAGCCACCGCGGGACGGCGATCTGGTCCTGGGGGGAGGCAGTAATGTGCTGTTCAGGGCGGATTTCCCGGGCAGTATCTGGCTGATGGTCAATCGCGGCATCGAGGGGGTATCCCGTGAAGAGAACGGTGACCTGATCCGTGTGGCCGCCGGTGAGAACTGGGATGCCTTTGTGCGCTGGTCCCTGGAGCAGGGCTATCATGGCCTGGAAAACCTGATTCTGATTCCCGGTTCCGTGGGCGCGGCGCCCATCCAGAACATCGGCGCCTACGGGGTGGAAGTGGAACGGTTCATCCGCAGCGTCACGGTCTGGGACCGGCGGGCCCGGCAATTCCGTGAATTTTCCCACCCGGAATGCGCTTTCGATTATCGCGATTCCCGTTTCAAGCGGGAACGGGATGCCTTCGTTGTCACCCACGTGAATTTCCACCTGCCGTGCAGCGGTGAGCCGGCACTGGAATATGCCGGTGTGCGTGAAGAACTGGCTGCCATGGGCATCGACCGTCCCGAGCCGCGAGCGGTGGCCCGGGCGGTGGAGGCCATCCGCCGCCGCAAATTGCCCGACCCCGCCCGGCTGAGCAATGCGGGCAGTTTCTTCAAGAATCCGGTGGTCAGTGCGGCCAGGGCGGCAGCCCTGCAGGCGGACCATGCCGCTCTGCCGGTGTTTCCGCTCCCGGATGGCGGCTGCAAGCTGTCCGCTGCCTGGTTGCTGGAGCAATGCGGCCTGAAGGGCTGGCGGCGGGGCGCCGCGGGCTTTGCCGAACAACATGCCCTGGTTCTGGTCAACCATGGTGGCGCCACTGGTGCCGAGCTGTGGGCGGCCGCCCAGGAAGCCATGGCCCGTGTGGAGGCCGAATTCGGCCTGCGCCTGGAGCCCGAGCCCCGCATTGTCTGACCCCCCCAGATGGGGGGCAGCCAGCGCCGACTGCTACGAATACACTACAATGACCAGGCAAATTCTTACGAGCAGGAGAGAGACATGCGTAATATCTTGATTGCCATTGCCGCGCTGCTGGCGCTGGCCTGTTCCCAGGCCCAGGCAGACACGCCCAATATCGAACCCGGCATGTGGGAACACACCAATGTGACCACTTTCGAGGGGGGGGCCATGGGTGAGCAGGAAGAAACCAGCACCGAACAGGAGTGCATCACCCAGGAAGAGATCGATGATCGGGATTTCTTCGCCGAGCTGGATGGCGTGGAGGAGTGCACCATCACCGACCAGAACGTGTCTTCCTCGGGCATGAGCTATTCCATGTCCTGTGAGCACGAGTCCGGCATGTCCGTGGAAATGGATGCCAACATGAGCTTCCACGGCACCACCATGAGCGGTGAGATGCACGGCAAGCTGGTTACCCCCATGGGCGAGATGAGCATGAAGGTCATCAGCGAGGGCGAGCGTATAGGCGACTGCTGATATTCGCGCTGTCCTCAGCCAAACCCCGTCAGCTCCGGCTGGCGGGGTTTTTGTTTTTCTGACGTTCCGGAAACCGCAGGGACAGCAGGGAGCGGTCGGCTCAGTCCTCCCATCCGGCTTGCCCCGAATTGGCTTGGTGAAGACTGTGTGCGAACGCTTCCAGACCATGGAAAGCAGCCAGGCCGCTTGCAATTGAATGGGCTCAGGCAAAGCGTGTCGCAGAGCCGTGCCTAATGGGCTATCTTTGAGGCTTTGTGTCGCAAGGAAGGGGGGTTCCCATGCTGCGTGCCTTGATCGTGTTGCCGATGTTGTGGGCCGGGTCCGTGATCGCCGCCGAGGCGGTGGTGGATCCCGCCGAGATGGAGTTCCTGCGCGCGGAGCAGGCGCAAGCGCTGGATTGCCCCTTCCGGGATCGAATCGACTTCGATCACGGTGACATCGAATGCGGTCTGGTGGAGGTGCCGGAAAACCGCGAGGTCAGCGGCAGTCGCAGTATTGAGCTTCATTATGTGCGGATTGCGGCCCAGCCGCCGGAAGGCAAGGAAGATGAGGTCCGAGAGGATCCGGCCATCTATCTCACCGGCGGGCCCGGGGTGACGGTGGAAGGTTATGTGGACCGCCTTCGGAACCATGGCATCCTCGAACGCCGGGATCTCTACATCCTGGAGCAACGGGGTATCGGTCATTCCGGGGATTTCTGCCCGTTCTTCACCGACCGCATGCCGGGCGAGCGGGCCCGTGACAGCTTCCGCGGTGCCCAGGAAGCCTTCATGGACAGTGCCCGCCGCTGCTTCGAGAAGGCCAGCGCCCGCGGGGTGGACCTTCGCGGCTACAACACCTTTGAGAATGCCCGTGATGTGCGTGCACTGCGCATGGCCCTGGGTTATGAACAATGGAATGTCTGGGGTATTTCCTACGGTTCGGTGCTGGGTCAGGCCCTGATCAAGGAGGACCCTGACGGCATTGCAGCCATGGTGCTGGATGCCATCGTGCCGCTGGATCTGGATAATATGATGCGCATTTCCCACTGGTATGCCCGTGACCTGGAAATGCTGCATGCGGCCTGTGCCGACCAGCGGCGCTGTGCCCGTGCCCATGCCGATCTGGAAGAGCGTTATCTCGATGCCATCGATGCCATGCGGGAAAACCCCGTCGAGGTATCCGTGCCGGAGAGCGTGCGTCATCCCGAGGGCAAGGCCTGGATGTTTCAGGACCTGATCGCCGGGCTGCCCTTCAGCCTGCTTTATGAACAGGCCTATCACCCGGCCATTCCCGCCATCATGGATCGCCTGGCCCGTGCGGTTGAGGATCGGGACGAGGATTTCTTCCGGGCCTTGGCACTGGCCGACACCAGTGGCGGCATGGGCTCAAGCATGGGCATGGGCCTGGCGGTGCGCTGTCTGGATCACTACATCGACGAACAGGCCCGGCTCTATCCCGGTGACCTGGAACGCTATCCCACCCTGGCCCAGGCCTTCGGTCACCCCGAGGTGGTGGCGATGGGGCCTCAGATCTGTCGCGAGGTCGGGCTGACACCGCGGCCACGGGAGCAATACGAACAGCCGCGCACGGATATCCCCATTGTGGTCGCCAATGGGGCCTGGGACCCCATCACCCCGCCGCCGCTGGCCCGCTACATCATGGATGGTCTGGAGAATGGTCGCTATGTGGAATTCCCCCATGCCGGTCACGGGCCCACCCGCTCGGTGGATTGTGCCGGGGATTTCATGAACGATTTCTTTGATGACCCCTCCGCGCCCCTGGACGAGGAATGCGTGGAGTCCGGTGAGGAGGCCGCCGAGTATCTGGGACGGGTCTTTCAGACCCGGGCACCGATCAAGGGCATCTTGCTGATGGAAACCGAGCCCGAGGCCATGGGGCGGCATGGGCTTTGGGCCGGGCTGTCCCTGCTGCTGGCCGGGGGCGGTTTTCTCGCCCTGACGGTGGGCTTTGTCGGTGGCCGCATCAATCGTGCGCCCATACCCCGGACCAGCGGTGCCCGTCTGCTGATCTTCCTGGCGGCGACGGCCATCATTGCCTGGCTGGTGGGTATGGGGATTGTGGCCTGGCGGACCAGTGAGCTGACCGAGGCCCTGTTCCTGGCCGGCTTTCTGCCCTGGGCCGGCTGGATTGCCTGGTTGGCGCCTCTGTCGCTGGTCCTGGCCGTGGCCGGCCTGGTGCAGATGGTCCGCAACCATCACCGCCACAGCCGTGCCGGCATGACCGGCCTCAGCCTGACTGCCCTGGGGGTCATCGGCCTGGCCAGCTTCGGCCTCGCCTGGGATCTGTGGCCCTGGTAGAGGGACTAGCTACTGGTGGAGACGTCGAGGGCGTCGAGGACGGCCGGGTCGGGGAAGCCATCGGCGACCAGGCCCTGTTCGCTCTGGAAGCTGCGAATGGCACGCCGGGTGGCGGGGCCGAGGATGCCGTCCACGGGGCCGGGGTCATGGCCCTCCTCACGCAGGCGGGCCTGGAGATCCTGGACCTGGTCCCGGCTCAGGCGCGGGACGTCCTCGGGCGGTGGATTGTGCAGGCCGCTGGCGCCGGCAATCCGGTCGGCGAGTATGCCGACGGAGAGGGCGTAATACTCGGAACGGTTCCAGCGCATGATGACATTGAAATTGTCATAGACCAGAAAGGCGGGACCGCGGTGGCCCGCCGGCAGTAGCAGCGCGGCTTCGATGTCCACCGGGGGCAGGGGTGCGCCATCACCTCGCCGCACCCCAAGACGAGACCATTCAGCCAGGGACTTGCGTCGGTCGCCGCCGGCCAACTGGAAGTCGAAATCCTCCGGCAAGCTTACTTCCCGGCCCCAGCGGTAGCCGGTCTCCCAGCCGATATGGCTGAGGAAATTGGCGGCCGATGCCATGGCGTCGGGAATGCTGCCCCACAGGTCCCGACGGCCGCTGCCATCGTGGTCAACCGCGTAGCGAAGGAAGACCGAGGGCATGAACTGGACATGCCCCATGGCGCCGGCCCAGGAGCCCTCCATGCGCTCGAGGTCGATGGCGCCTTCGTCGAGGATTCGCAGGGCGGCGAGTAGCTCGCCGGTGAAATAATCGCTGCGCCGCAGATCGCAGGCCAGGGTGGCGAGGGAATCAATCACCGGCATGCGGCCGAAGAAGCTGCCGTAGTTGGTCTCCAGCCCCCAGAAGGCCACCAGGTATTGGGCCGGGACGCCATACTGCCGGGCCACGCTCTGCAACAGTTCACCGTGCTCCTCCAGCAATTGCCGGCCCTGACGGATCCGTTGCTCGTTGACACGGCGATTGAGGTAGTCATGAAAGGGCGTCGTGAACTCGGGCTGGCGACGATCCAGCTCGATCACCCGGTCGATATGCCGGGCCGGGCGCAGTTTCTGGTCGACAATGCGGGTGGAGATTCCTTCGGCCTGGGCCTGGTGGGCGATACGATCGATGCAGGCGGCAAAGTCAGCCTGCTCCACCTCGGCCTGGGCGCCCTGGGGGGCGGCCAGATATAGGCCCATCGCAATCAGGCCCGCGTTCAACATCCTGTTCATCACTGCTTGGTCTTACTCCTGCCGGGTGGGTGATGGCACTGTAGACGCCCAAAAGGCAACAACCGTTCAATTCCGAGCATATCTTGATTCGGAGGGGCTTTATACTGGTAGCGATATTGGTTCGCAACTGGTTAGGGGGTTATTCAGCGAATGGGGTTTGTCATTGTATATCGCTGGGAGATACGCCCCGGCAAGGAAAGTCAGTTTCGTCAGAGCTGGGAAGCGCTCAGTCAGCAGTACTGCCAGCTCTATGGCGCCGAGGCGGCGCGTCTGCACCGGGGCGAGGAACAGGTCTGGATGGCCTGGACCGCCTGGCCGAGTCGGGAGCAGTACTTTCTGGCCATGGAGCGGGGCGTGCCGGATCCCGAAATCGTTGAGGCCATGGATGCCGCGGTCAGCCGGCGCCTGGAACCGGAGTTTCTGGTGCTGGAGGCCACCGTGGAATGAACCCCTGGGGCCTGAACCCGTCAGACAGCGGAGTGATATTGGAAGCCAAAGGAACCGGAATGAAGAGACTTGTCACAGCTTTCCTCACCCTTTCCCTGTTGTTGATGCTGGCCGGCCCCCTGGCGGCCAAGCAGCCACTGGATCATTCAGTCTATACCGAATGGCAGCGTATTCAGGAGCAGGCCATCAGCCGCGACGGACGCTGGGTGGTCTGGTCCATGGCTCCGGAGGAATCCGATGCCACGCTGGTGCTGCGCGCCGTGGATGGCGATGCCCGCCATGAAGTGCCGCGGGGGGATTCCCCGCGTTTCTCCCATGACAGCCGTTTTCTGGCACTGAACATTCAGCCCGAGCGCGAGGCAATCCGCGAAGCCCGCCTGGAGGAGGTGCCTGCCGAGCAGCGCCCTCAGCCCGGCCTGGGCCTGCTGGACCTTGAAACGGATGAACTGACGGAGATCGACCGAGTCGCCGAGTTTGGCTTCCCGGCCGAGTCCGGAGATTGGCTGGCCTGGCTTCATGCCCCGCCGGCCCCGGATGAAGACGAGGACAGTGCCGACAACGACAACGACAACGATAACGATAACGACAAGGAACGGGACGATGGCCGTGATCCGGGCACCGAACTGGTGCTGAAGCGCCTTGCCGATGGTGAGCGGCGAACATTTGATCATGTGAGCGAGTTCGCTTTCTCCGCCGATGGCCGTTATCTGGCCATGGCGGTGACCACTCCGGACGGCGAGGATGACGGCCTGAAGCTTTTTGATACCCGCGGCGAGGAATCCCGTAGGCTGCGCTCGGGCGAAGGGGAATACCGCGCCCTGACTTTCAGTGACGATGCCGATCGCCTGGCATTCCTGTTTCGTGATCAGCGCGAGGACGATGAGCGCCCCGATGCCGCCTTTGCCCTCTATCACTGGGCGGCCGGTGAAGACGACGCCTCGCGAATCGTCGATGAGGAATCTCGCTTTCTTGCCGACGACTGGCATGTGAGCAAGCATCGGGCGCCTCATTTCTCCGAATCCGGCGAGCGGCTTTTCTTCGGCACCGCGCCGGCGCCGGTGGAAATGCCGGACGACGATGATGTGCTGGAGGAGGAGAAAGTCACCGTCGATGTCTGGCACTGGCAGGACGATCTGCTCCAGCCCATGCAACTGGAACAACTGGAGGAGGAGCGCAAGCGTACCTATTTGGCGGTGGCCCATCTGAATGATGACGGCCGCCTGGTGCAGCTTGGCCGGGAGCAGATCCCGGAGGTGGAAATGGCCATGGAAGGTGATGCCCCGGTCTTTCTGGGCGTTTCCAACCTGCCCTACCGCAAGGAGATTTCCTGGGACTGGCCCCGTTATTTCGACGGCTGGCTGATTGATGTCGAGACCGGCAAGGCCGAGCTGATTCTCAAGACCGTCCAGGCTCGCCCGGAAATCTCGCCGGCGGCCGGCTATGTCAATTGGTGGGACCGGGAGCAGCAGAGCTGGTTTGCCATGGATCTGGAGAGTCGAGATGTCGTCGACCTTGGGGCGGAAATCGACCATCCCCTGGGCGATCACACCAATGACCGCCCCTTCGCCGATAATCCCCAGGGCCGGGCCGGATGGCTGGCCGATGACGCCGGCTTCATTCTTTATGACCGCCATGATCTGTGGCTGGTGGACCCGGCCAACGGCAATGCCCGCAGTCTGAGTCATGAAAAAGGCCGGGAGCGGGGATGGCGCTATCGTTTCGTGGACCTGGACCCGGATGAGGCGGCCATTGATCCGGACGCCCCGCTGTTGCTGACTGCCTTTGATGAGGCGAGTCGGGACCATGGCTTTCATCATGCCTTCGTGGATGCGGACAAGGCGCCGGTGGAGCGGCTGATGACCGCCCATCGCTATGGCCGCCCGGTGCGGGCGGAGGACGGCGAGGCACTGCTCTTTACCCGCGAGAACTTCCAGGAGTTTCCGGACCTGCGGGTGGCCATGGATGCCAGCTTCGCCGATACCCGTCGCCTCAGCGAGGTCAATCCCCAGCAGGCGGATTATCGCTGGGGCCAGGTGGAGCTGGTCCATTGGGACAGCAAGACCGGCAAGCCCCATGACGGTCTGCTGTTCAAGCCCGAGGATTTCGATCCCGAGCGGGAATACCCCATGATCGTGTATTTCTACGAGCGGGCTTCCGAGGGCTTGCATTCCCATCGCCCGCCCCAGGCCCATCGTTCGGTGATCATACCCACTTTCTATACCAGCAATGACTACATCGTCTTCGTGCCGGATGTCTGGTACCGGGAAGGTTATCCGGGGGATTCAGCCATGGAGTCGATCATGCCCAAGACCCGGGCACTGGCTGAAGAGGACTGGGTGGATGCCGACCGTGTCGGTATCCAGGGACATAGCTGGGCCGGTTACAAGATTTCCTACATGGTGACCCAGACGGATTTCTTCCGGGCCGCTGCCGGGGGCGCACCGGTCTCCAACATGGTCAGTGCCTATGGTGGCATCCGCTGGCGCACCGGCATGAGCCGCATGTTCCAGTATGAGCGAACCCAGAGCCGCCTGGGCAAGACCCTGTGGGAGGACAAGTCCCTTTATCTGCACAACTCGCCCATCTTCATGGCCGACCAGATCAATACCCCCCTGCTGATGATGCACAACGATCAGGACGGGGCGGTGCCCTGGGAGCAGGGGATTGAGTTATTCGTCGCCCTGCGCCGTCTCAGTCGTCCTGCCTGGCTGATCAACTACAACGATGAGCCCCATTGGCCCACCACCTTCGCCAACCGGGAGGACTGGCAGATCCGTCTGCAGCAGTTCTTTGACCATTACCTCAAGGACGAGCCGGCGCCACGCTGGCTGGAGTCGGGCATTCCGGCCCTGGAGAAGGGCGCTACACTGGGTCATGAATCCGACTGACTGCTTGAACTGAAAGAGGTGACGCATGAAGAAACTGCTACTGACAGCACTCACCGCCGGCGGCTTGCTGTTTGCCTCCGCGCTTGTTGCTCATGATCACGACAAGGACAAGGACAAGGGCGAGAAAGCGAAGGCGGAGCGGGCGGTTGCCGAGATGCGGGATAATGACGGCGAGGTGATTGGCAAGGCGGTGATCCGGCAAGGCCCGAAAGGCGTGGTCATCCGGCTGCACCTGAATGGCCTGCCGGAAGGATGGAAAGCCATCCATATCCATGAGAAGGGTACCTGCGAGGATCACCACGACGGGTTCGTGGCCTCTGGCGGGCATCTGGACCCGGATGGTCGGGAACATGGCCTGATGAACCCGGAAGGGCCTGAGCGGGGCGATCTGCCCAATATCTGGACCCATGGTGATGGCAGCACAAAGGCGGAGATCTATGCGCCGGGTGTTGACCTGCACGGTGAGAAAGCCGGACTGCTTTACGGTGACGGTACGGCCCTGGTGATTCACGAGGGCGCGGACGATCACTACTCCCAGCCCATTGGCGGTGCCGGTGCCCGCATTGCCTGCGGGGTGGTGAACGCTTACTGAGGTGTCGAGACGCTGTCTGGCGGAGCGGCCGCGGCCACCTGGTTGCGGCCGTTCTGCTTGGCACGATAGACGGCCTCGTCCGCCCGCCGAAAGACCGACTGGGCACTCTCTCCCGGACTGAAGGCGGCCACGCCGAAAGAGGCGCTCAAGCCGTACTTGACCCCGTCATGCTCGAAACCGTGGTTGCGGATCTTCTCGCGCAGGCGATCCGCCAGCGCCACGGCTGCCTCCAGTTCGGTTTCCGGCAGCAGCAGCACGAACTCCTCGCCACCAAAGCGGGCGACAAAATCGGTTTCCCGCAATGCCTGACGAAGGACCTCGGCCACCTGGGACAGGGCATCATCCCCGCCGGCATGACCAAGCTGGTCATTGACCAGCTTGAAGTCATCAAGATCACAGACCGCCAGTACCAGGGGACGATCGTGGCGGCGGTGCCGTTCGAATTCGTAGCGAAGCCGTGCCTCGTAGCCGCGTCGATTGGGCAACTTGGTCAGCGGATCAATTGTGGACCGCTTCTCCGCGCGCTGCAGTTGTTCCCGCAGACGGTCGGCTTCGCTCTCCATTTCCTTGAGCCGGCTTGCCATGGCCTCCAGCCGTTTCTCCGCCGCCGTCTGTTCTCGCTGGTCGAGTCGACGGCGGCTTGAAAGGTGCCTGTCGAGACTGTTGAGGCGTTGGTTGATGGCCTTGCCGATGCTGCCCAGGTCCCGGCTTTGGCGAACCGTTTCCTGGATGCCCCGAAGATCCCTTGCGACTGCCTCGTCCAGCTTTCGTCCGTCCGTGGCCTGCCTGGCCCGGGACCGGCGTTCCTCACCCACATGTTTCTCCAGTTCCGAAAGACGGCTGAGGACCGTCTGCAGAAACTGGCGCAGGGCATCGCGTTCCCGATCAATCGCGGCCCGGTAGCGCTGGATCAGCTCGGACAGGGCTTCCATCCAGGCGAGGGCGCTTTTTTCCTCTGCCAGTGCCTCGTTGGCGTTTTCCAGCAGCGACCTGGCCTCGGCGACAAATGGCTCGGGCACACTGAGGGCGTGGATCAGTCGGCGGCCACCGTCGCCCAGTCGGAACCCGGACTCGCCCGCCTCCGGGGCATCGTCCGTCGGCTTGGATTTCAATGCCTGGTCTGAATCGCCGGTGCCGGGCTGGGCCTTCTCGACCACCGTCTGCGATTCGTTTTCATCCTTGTCCTCTGATGCCGGCGTCGAAACCGGTTCAGGACGTTCGCCGTCCAGGGCTGCCTCCAGCAGCCCTACCAGGTCCCGACAGACCTCCATCAGGGCCTTGCCACCACCCTGGTCGAGGCGCTGTTGAAGGTTATTCAGGCGTTCGTTATCCAGGCGGTCCCGCAGGCCGGTGAGCAGCAGGGAGAGTGCCGGCGGCCCCGGATCCCGGCTTTTGCCGGGCAGTTGGAACAGCCCGAGGCCTTTTCGCCCACGCCCTTCTTCCTGGTTGAAGCGCCTGGCAAGGTGACGCTCCAACACCCCGGCGCCGCGGGCAAGTTCGTGGCGATCGGCATCCGGCAGGCGCAGTGCCAGGGCGTCCAGTTCTTCGTCCTTGCCGGCTTCTTCGCGCAGGTGGATCAGAATCTGGAGGAGTAATCGGCGCAGGACGGACTCGGGACGGCTGGTGGCTTCCGGCACCCGGAGTTCCTGGCGGCTGCGGCGCCGCAGGTACTCTCCCATCTGATTCACCCGCCCGAACAGTTCGTCCATGGATGCCTGGGCGCGTGCCGCAGTGCGGATTGACTCGAGATGCTGGCTAAGTTCCGCATCGCCGCCCAGGCCCGCGACCGCCAATCGGGCGCTGGCCTGACGCATGCGCCGTTCCAGTGACTGCACTTCCCGGCCCTGGGCTTCAAGGCGTTCCAGGGCGTCGCGGTAGCGTGCTTCCCAGTACTTGTCCTGATCTGCCTGCTCGTTCATGGGCTGCCGATTATTGGATCACGGATTTCTGAAGATAGCACGAGAAGCGAACGGTATCCTTTCAAGGGCATGGCGTCCCGAAGGGTGTGGGGGCTAGGGCTGAATCTGGAATGGCGAAGCCCACACCGGCCGGTGTGGGCTTCGCCACTGTGATCGCTTAGAGGGTGTAGCGGGAAACATCCCCGTTGCCATTGATGGTCATGACCTGGCGGCCATCACGGGAGACGAATATGCGGCCATCGAAGTCGCCGAACAGGCGGTCGGTGAAACGGCGATAGCGCATGATGGGCCCGAACTCTCCGGCATCCAGGTCAAGCAGCACCGCACCACCGGTGCGTCCCTTCTGTTCCAGCACCAGCGAGGAACCGTGGTGATGATGCTCGTGCACGGTCAGGGGATTGCCGGCGAACAGCAGCCGTCCATCCCGCTGACTGAAGCCGGCGGCGCCACCCCGTCCGACGACGACTGCCGTGTCGCCATGGAGGATCAGGTTGTGGATGCCGCCCACATCGGCGTCGTCCAGGTTGCCGGCGAACAGCAAGCGGCCATCCTCAAGCTGGAAGGCATAGAGGTGCTCGGGGCCGGCAATGAAGACCCGTTCGCCCGAGAGCCGTGGTGCAGTCGCGTGCAAGCCGGTGGAGAGCATGCCGCGGCGACCGAACTCCGGTGAGCTCCAGTCCAGGCGGCCGTCGGCGCGAGTGAAGGCGGCGAGACCGCCATTGCCGTCGAACAGGTCACCGAAACCCGAGGCCAGAATGCGGTCCCCGGCAAGCTTGATGTGGGTGAATGTGGTGTCGCTGTTGTCGGTCCGCCAGATCTTGCGTCCGGAATCCAGTTCGTATTTGCTGATCCGGAAGGGGACCCGGGTCTGGATCAGGCGACTGCCCTCACGAATGCTGGTGGTGGCATGGTAGAGATGGCCATCCGCGACGATGGGGGCGGGTCGCTCCACCGGGCTGCGTTCAATCTCCACTTCCCAGAGTTTGCGGCCCGATTCCAGATCGAAGACTTCCAGTGGTGAGGCGTCCACGATCACTCGCTGCTCAGCGACCTGCATGCCGGCAACCCGGCTGCCGCTGTATTCGCTCATCCAGCGTACATCGCCGGATGGGCTCACCCGGGCGATATGGTGATTGCTGGCCACATTGACCGCCATCAGGTTGCTGCCGCCACCCATGATCAGGCGGTCACCATCCGGGAGCTCAATGACATCCCCCAGGCCCGCGCCACTGAACTCAGGGAGGTGCCAGCGCATTTGGCCGCTGCGGGCGTTGATGGCAAAGAGGCCATGGTAAGTTTTGAACAGGAAGTCCTCGCCATTGGGGTCGGCAATCACCAGTCGGCTGAAATACTCATGCTGGCGATGGAGCCGGTCTTCCCGGGTTTCCTCCTGATGGTCGGCACCCAGCAGGCGCCCCAGGGCCTGACCCGCCGCACGACCGGCGGCGCGGATGGCAATTCCGTATTTCTCCAGGCTGAAGGCGAGCTGGTCGTTGCGCCACAGTTCACGGCCACTGTCCAGGTCGATGGCCGTCACGATTTCATCATCGAGTCGATAGTCGAACAGCAGCATCACGCGAGCCTCATCGAGGATGGTCATGCGATAGCTGTCTGCCATGAACTCGCTCAGTGAAACACCGGCAATGCGGGAATGCCGCGCCAGTCGTTGCCAGAAATCGTCACCCAGGGTGGTGATGATCCGGCCGCTGTCACCGTCGATGATGCGAACGTCCCGGTCGTCGCCGATGACCACATAAGAGCCGTCGCTGCTCACTCCG
>NZ_SLKM01000299.1:0-4468 GCF_007134575.1 Natronospira sp. | reverse complement strand
CCAGGGTTTGAGTACCGCCATGCGCCCGACCTTGCCGCTTTTGGCCAGGCGGCCGGTGCCAATGGCATTGCCCTCGGCATCTTCTGCGATCACATGGATGCAGTGGGGATCGTCCTCATCCCATTCCATCTCCAATGGCACCTGCTGCTCCTCGACAAAGACCGGTTCGCGGATGCTTCGCAGCAGGGGGACATCCTCGGGCCAGCGGGCCCGACGCACGCTGATGGCCTGTTTAGTCGTTTTCATCGGTCCACTCCAGTCGTCCCTTGTCCAGCCAGACACTGATCAGCTTACGACCAACCGCGCCGGGATCAAAGTCGGCCGGGAAGGGCTGGCGGGACAGCAGATGGTCCAGGGTGGCCTCGCAGCCCCGATCCCAGACCTCCATGTCGCCATCGACAAAAACATGCGGCCGCCCGTCCGGGCCTTCGCGCCAGATCGCCAGGATGTCGCTGCGCAGTTCAGGGGTGCGGCCGGCGGCCAGGGCCTGGTTCAGCGCCTCATGGGAGCCGTCGCCGGGGTCCGGTTCGGCGCGCAGCCAGGGCTTGGGCTCGGTGATGAAGCGTCCGAACCAGTCGGCCAGTTCCTCGTTGTCCCGCTCCAGCAAGGTGCTGAATAGATCCCGCAGCCGGTGAATGGCCTTGGGGTGCAGGCGGGGCCCGGCCTCGTCCAGCTCAAGATCGGGGTCGGCGTAGCGATGCCCCTCAGGCAATTGCTGGGTCACGAATTCGGAGAAGTCCGAAATCATGCCGGCGGTGTCCGGCGCCCTGAGCCCCACCGAGAAAGTCATGCAGTCGGGGCCGGCAAGGCCGAAGTGGGCCACGCCCGGTGGCAGGTAAAGCATGTCGCCCGGCTCCAGCAGCCATTCCTCGCGGGCCTGGAAGTGGCGGAGCACATCCAGCTCGCAGTCATCGCGGCGGCTGAGGTCGGCCGGCTCGGGGTCAATCGCCCAGCGGCGGGTGCCCCTTGCCTGCAGCAGGAAGACGTCATAGGCATCCACATGGGGGCCGACCGAGCCGCCGTTGACGGCATAGCTGATCATCAGATCGTCCATGCGCCAGCGAGGCAGGAAGTCGAAGCTGTCCAGAATGCGGGCGAGGGCGGGCAGGTGCTTGTCCACATCCTGGACCAGCAGCGTCCAGTCCCGCTCCGGCAGGTCGGCAAAGCGGCTCTCGCTGAAGGGGCCCTGGCTCAGGGTCCAGGGGCCTTCGGGCGGCCCCTGGACCAGGCGACTCTCCACATCCGGCTCGCAGGCCAGGCCGGCAAGCTCCTCGGGGCTCAGGGGTGATTCAAAGCCCGGCAGGATCTGGCGGTATAGGGCCGGTTTCTTCTGCCAGTAGCGGGACAGGAAGCGGGCCGGCTCCAGGCCCTCCAGGCGCAGCTTGTAGGGCCGGTCTGTCATCAGATGGCCCGGGCCTGTTCGGCGGCATTGCCGATATAGCTGGCCGGGGTCATGTCCTTGAGGCGGGTCTTGACCGCGCCGGGCAGGTCCAGGCTATCGATGAAGGCGGCCATGCCCGCCTGATCCACCCGCTTGCCGCGGGTCAGCTCCTTGAGCTTTTCATAGGGCGATTCAATACCGTAGCGGCGCATGACCGTCTGAATGGGCTCGGCCAGGACTTCCCAGTTGGCATCCAGGTCGGCCGCCAGGTGTTTGGGATCGGCCTCGAGCTTGCCCAGGCCCTTGTCCAGGGCGGCATAGGCAATCTGGCCGTAGCCGAAGGCGCTGCCCACATTGCGCAGCACGGTGGAGTCGGTCAGGTCACGCTGCCAGCGGGAAATCGGGAGCTTGTCGGCCAGGTGGCGGAGCATGGCGTTGGCCAGGCCCAGATTGCCCTCGGCATTTTCGAAATCGATGGGATTGACCTTGTGGGGCATGGTGGAGGAGCCCACTTCGCCGGCCACCGTGCGCTGCTTGAAGTAACCCATGGCGATGTAGCCCCAGATATCCCGGGACAGGTCGATCAGCACGGTATTGAGTCCGGCGGTGGCATCGAAGAGCTCGGCCATGTAGTCATGGGGCTCGATCTGGATGGTGTAGGGATTCCAGTCGATACCCAGGCTTTCCACGAACTTTTTCGCCAGGGCCGGCCAGTCCACTTCCGGGTAGGCGGCCATGTGGGCGTTGTAATTGCCCACCGCACCGTTGATCTTGCCCAGGATCTTCACGCCGGCAATGCGCGCCCGCTGGCGGCGAAGACGGTCGACCACATTGGCCAGTTCCTTGCCAAGGGTGGTGGGAGAGGCCGGCTGGCCGTGGGTGCGGGAGAGCATGGGCAGGTCCGCATACTCGTGTGCCAGGGCCCGCAGCTTCTCAATCAGATCATCCACCGTGGGCAGCAGGATCTCATCGCGGGTGTCGGCCAGCATCAGGGCATAGGACAGATTGTTGATGTCCTCGCTGGTGCAGGCGAAGTGGAAAAACTCGGATTTTTCATTGAGTTCCGCGTGATTTTTAACGCACTCTTTCAAGTAGTACTCCACCGCCTTCACGTCGTGATTGGTGGTGCGTTCGATTTCCTTGACCCGGGCAGCGTCGCTGCTGCCAAAGCCCTGGATCAGGGTCTCCAGCCAGGTTCGGGCATCACTGCTCAGTTCGGGCAGTTCACGGATGCCGGGCTCATCGGCCAGGGCGGCCAGCCAGCGCAATTCCACCAGGGCACGATAGCGGATCAGGCCCGCCTCGCTGCAGAGGGGGCGGAGGGCTTCGGTCTTGCCGGCGTAACGCCCGTCGAGGGGGGAGAGGGCGGTGAGTGCGTGCTCGCTCATCAATTTCCCTTATTGGTTTCGCGGAATGATAAAATCACCATTTTATCAGGAATGCCGCTGCAAGGGCTTGCCCGGCCCGGTGACAGGGGCGTTTTCACTTCCAGTCACGCAATCAACAGGAGCAGGACAATGTCGAGCAAGGGTTTCCGGATCGAAAAGGACAGCATGGGCGAACTCCAGGTGCCGGAAGAGGCGCTCTGGGGTGCTCAGACGCAGCGCGCCGTGGAGAACTTCCCCATCAGCGGTCTGCGCATGCCGCGTGCCTTTATCCGGGCCCTGGGCCTGGTGAAATGGTCGGCCGCCGCCGCCAACCGTGAGCTGGGCCTGATCGACGATGCGCGTGCCGACGCCATCCAGGCCGCCGCCGAGGAAGTCGCCTCCGGCCGCCATGATGCCCAGTTCCCGGTGGATGTGTTTCAGACCGGCTCCGGCACCAGTTCCAACATGAATACCAATGAAGTCATTGCCCGCCTGGCCAGTGACAAGCTCGGCGACAAGGTCCATCCCAACGATGACGTCAACATGGGCCAGAGCAGCAATGACGTGATCCCGACCTGCATCCATGTCAGCGCCGCGCTGGAAGTCAATGAGCGGTTGCTGCCCGCCATGCGCCATCTGGCCGGCACCATCGAGCGGCGTGCCGGGGAGCTGTCCGGTGTGGCCAAGACCGGTCGCACCCATCTGATGGATGCCATGCCGGTCCGTTTCGACCAGACCATGGGCGCCTGGGCGACCCAGATTCGCCGTGGCTGCAATCGAGTGGAGGCCACGCTGCCGCGCCTTTACGGTCTGGCCCAGGGTGGTACCGCAGTGGGTACCGGTATCAATGCCCACGAGAAGTTCGCCGGCAGTTTTGCCCGCCACCTGTCCGAGCGGACCGGCCTGGACTTTGAGGCCGCCGAGGACCAGTTCGAGTCCATTGCCACTCAGGACACGGCGGTGGAGCTTTCCGGCCAGCTCAAGACCGTGGCCGTGTCGCTGATGAAGATCGCCAATGATCTGCGCTGGATGAACAGTGGTCCTCTGGCCGGTCTTGGCGAGATTACCCTGCCGGCCCTGCAGCCCGGCTCCTCCATCATGCCCGGCAAGATCAACCCGGTGATTCCCGAAGCGGTGTGCATGCTCTCCGCCCAGGTGATCGGCAATGACGCCACCATTACCGTCGGCGGCCAGTCCGGCAATTTCGAGCTCAACGTCATGCTGCCGGTGATCGGCTACAACCTGCTGCAGAGCATTGAGCTGATCGCCAACGGCAGCACCCAGCTTGCCGACCGTGCCATTGATGGTTTCAGCGTCAACGAGGGCAATCTCAAGGAAGCCCTGGAGAAGAATCCCATCCTGGTGACCGCCATGAATCCGGTCATTGGTTATGAGAAGGGCGCGGCGGTGGCCAAGAAGGCCTATGCCGAAGGGCGTCCCATCCGGGACGTGGCCCGGGCGGAGACGGATCTGTCCGAGGAAGATCTCGACCGGCTGCTGGATGCCGTGGAGCTTACTCGGGGCGGGATCAAGGGTTGAGGCCCGCGGTGGCGACCGTGAGCGACAGGATGCTCAGGGACCGTCTGCTGGCGACGCTGGCGGGTTCACGCCCGCCGGCGGATCTGGTTCGGGAAGCCAGGCTTGGCGTGCACGGCGATGTGCCGGCAGGCCTGATGCGCCCGGAGCAGCCACGACCGGCGGCCGTACTGGTGCCGGTCGT
>NZ_SLKM01000105.1:0-4494 GCF_007134575.1 Natronospira sp. | reverse complement strand
CTTTCCAATGCCCCGCTGCAGGCGCGGATCCATCCGCGCATTCCCCCTCAACGCAGGTGGTGGTTTCGTGTCAGCCGTTCTCGCCGAGCAGATCCAGTAGCCGCTCCCGGAACTCGCGGATGCGGGCAGCGTTGGTGCCCACATCCGAGCGGCCAACCCGGGACTTGGAGCGGATATCCAGTGCACTGCCCTCGCCAGTGGCCTGGATACGTATGACCACATCGTCCTCGAAGCCGAACCAGCGCGTGGTGGCGGTGCCTTCCAGGCGGCCTTCCGCGGCATCCACGGCCACCAGCTCCCAGCCCATGGCATGGGCCACGGTAACCGAGGCGTCCATGGCCGTCTCCGGGTCCACCGCCAGCATCAGGGTTTCCAGATCGGGATAGGCCTGCCGCTGCTGTTCGGCGGTCTCCTCGCCCGGATATGCCACCGGATTGGGCGCATCCTCGCGCAGGGGCGCGATCGCGCGGAAGGCCGGCGGGTCGTCGGTGTCGGTCGTGATGTCGTGAATGGGGGGCACGGACTGGGCCTGGGCGCGCCAGCCGTAGGGGATGGCCACACTGAGCGCGCCCGCCAGCAGGGCCACCAGGCTCAGCACCACCGCGCGACGGGCACCACCCAGATACAGGGCCAGGCCCAGCGGCGCCAGGGCCATGAGCGCCGTGAAGATGCCGATATAGGCGGCATAGCGGAACAGGCCGAAGGCCTCGCCCAGCTCCAGCAACTCCAGGCGGTAGGCAGGGCCCGCCACGGCCAGCAGAAGCAGTGCCAGCAGCCCCAACCCCAGCAACAGCCAGCCCGCACGCGGCAGCCAGCGGCGAATGCTATCGGGTGATGCCTTGAACATGGTGGCTCCTCCGGTTTGGAAGCCACCATGTTAAGCGTGATCAGGCCTGTTTCGCCAGTTTGAAGCCGCCGGCGGTGGCCTCTCCCTCAGCCTCGCTCAATGCCCCGCCGCAACTGGAGCCCTGGCCGGCGGTACAGCCATAACAATGCCCGGCCACCCGAATGGGATTGCCTTGCAGCTCCCTATCCAGCAGCTCGGACAGGTGAGTGCGCCGGCCCCCCAGGCCCATGTCCAGCATCTGGTTGAAGTCGCAGTCGTAGACATAGCCCTGCCAATCGACGCTGATCAGGCTGCGGCACATCACGTTCTTGAGGTTCGCGGTGCGATGGGCCGTCTGCAGGGTTTCCATGTAGTCATCGAACTGGTTGGTGGAAAGCAGCAGGCTGCCCCAGCGCTTGATGGGCATGTTGGCGATGGCAAAGAGACTGTTGAAGCGCAGGCCGAAGTGTTCCCACAGAAATTCCCGGTAGTCCGCTTCCAGTTGTGTCTGGTCCGGTGGCAGGTGAGCGCCCACGGGGTTGTACACCAGGTCCAGTTCCAGGCCCGTGTCCGGGTCGCCATAGCCCTGTTCATTGAGCTTTTGCAGGCCGGCGATGCTGGCATCAAAGCTGCCCTTGCCGCGCTGTTTTTCCACATTGTCCGATTGATAGCAGGGCAGGGAGGCCACTACCTGAACCCGGTGTTCGGCCAGAAAGCCCGGTATCCAGTCATAGCCCGGCTCCTCGATGATGGTGGGATTGCAACGGTCCATGAGCTGCACGCCCATGGCATGGGCGTGCCGGAACAGCTCGCGGAAATGAGGGTTCATCTCGGGAGAACCGCCGGTGACATCCAGTGTTTCTATCTTCTGCCGCTCCATGAAGGCAAGCGCGGTTTCCATGGTATCCCAGTCCATCAGTTCCTTGCGGTTGGGCCCGGCCGCCACGTGACAGTGAACGCAGGAGAGATTGCAGAGATAGCCCAGATTCATCTGCAAGGTCGTCAACCGGTCCCGCCGGATGGCAGGGAAATCGATGGCTTCCAGTCTCGGCAGGGTGTCACGCATTGCTCTCTCCGTGTTTTCGTGAATGTATTCTTGGGACTGTAACACCCCGGGGCCTGTTACAGTCTCACGGCCAGCCCTTGAACCGAAGCGAGCATTTCAAGGTAGATCAACCGAGATCAACGGACAGCAAAATGTATAAACGCATACTTGTCGTGGCAGCCGTGGTGGCGGCCTTCTTGACATTCTTCGCCCTGGATCTGGGTCAGTACCTGGATTTTGAAACGCTTCAGGCCCGCCGGGACGAGCTGGAAAGCCTGGTGACCGCCAATCCGCTGTTGATGATGGCGGGCTTCTTCCTGCTCTACGTGGCAGTGGTGGCATTGTCCATACCCGGGGCGGCGGTCATGACCCTGGCGGCCGGCTTTCTCTTCGGCCTGCCGTGGGGCACCGCGCTGGTTTCCGTGGCCTCCACCCTGGGCGCCACGCTTGCATTCCTGATCGCCCGTTTCCTGTTCCGGGACGCGGTACAACAGCGTTATGCGGACCGGCTCCGGGCCCTGAACCGGGGCGTGGAGCGGGAAGGGGCCTTCTATCTCTTCGCCCTGCGGCTGGTGCCCATCTTCCCCTTCTTCGTGATCAATATCGCCATGGCCCTGACCCCCATCAAGGCCCTGACCTTCCTGATCGTGAGCTGGGCGGGGATGCTGCCGGGGACCCTGGTCTACGTGAATGCCGGCACCCAGCTGGCCCGGATCGAGAACCCGGGTGACATCCTCTCGCCGGTCCTGATCGGCTCTTTCGTCCTGCTGGGTCTGTTCCCGCTGATCGCCAAGCGGCTGCTGGACTTCTTCAAGCGCCGCCGGGCTTTCAAGGGCTGGAAAAAGCCCAAAAAGTTCGATCGCAACCTGGTGGTCATTGGTGCCGGCTCCGGTGGTCTGGTGGCCGCATTGATTGCCGCGACGGTCAAGTCCAAAGTCAGCCTGATCGAGCGGGACCGCATGGGTGGTGACTGCCTGAATACCGGCTGTGTGCCATCGAAGGCACTGATCCGTTCAGCAACCTTCAAGGCCCAGGTGGACAAGGCCGACAAGCTGGGCTTTCGCGAGGCCAATGTGGATTTCGACTTCAGCGATGTCATGGCCCGGGTCCAGCGGGTGATCAAGACCATCGAGCCCCATGATTCGCCGGAGCGTTTTGAAAGCCTGGGGGTCGATGTGATTCAGGGTGAAGGCCGGGTGATCTCTCCCTGGGAAGTGGAGGTCAACGGTCGTCGTCTGACGACAAGGAATATCATCATCAGCACCGGCTCGGCCCCGCTGGTGCCGCCGATCCCCGGTCTCGACCAGGTGGATTATCTGACCACCGATACGATCTGGAATCTCAAGAAGAAACCGGAGCGCCTGGTGGTGCTGGGGGGTGGCCCGATCGGCTGTGAGCTGTCCCAATCCTTCGCCCGTTTGGGGTCGAAGGTGACCCAGGTGGAAATGACCGACCAGCTGCTGGGCCGGGAAGATCGCGATGTGGCCAATTTCACCCGCGAGGTGTTGGAGCGCGACGGTGTGGAGGTATTGCTGGATCACAAGGCCACTGCCTTCGAGCCCCTGCCGGGCGGTGGTTTTCGCATGACCGTGGAAGTTGGTGGCGAGACCCGCACCATCGAGGGTGATGAGTTGCTGGTGGCGGTCGGCCGCCGTGCGGTGACAGAGCGTCTTGGGCTCGATGCGCTGGGCGTTAAAAAGCTGCCCGATGGCCGTCTGGAAACCGATGAGTATCTGCGCACTTCGGTGCCGAATATCTTCGGCTGCGGTGATGTGGTGGGCCCCTATCAATTTACCCATGCCGCCTCCCACCAGGCCTGGCATGCGGCGGTCAACGCCTTGTTTGGCTGGGCCAAGCGCTTTCGGGTGGATTACCGATTCCTGCCCTGGGCGACCTATACCGACCCCCAGGTGGCCCGCCTGGGCCTCAACGAGCGCGATGCCAGGGACCGGGGTGTGGATTACGAGCTCACCACCTACGATTTCTCCGGCCTGGACCGGGCCGTGGCGGATGAGAGCAATGAGGGCTTCATCAAGGTGCTTACCCCGCCGGGCAAGGATCGGGTGCTGGGTGTCACTATTGTCGGGCCTCAGGCAGGGGAGCTGATCAGCCAGTTCACCATTGCCATGAAGAACGGTATCGGCCTGAACAAGCTGCTCTCGACCATTTACCCCTATCCCACCCTGGGTGAGGCCAACAAGTTTGCCGCGGGTAATTGGAAGAAGGCCAATGCACCGCAGGGAGTATTGGCCTGGATGGAGAAGTTCTTTGCCTGGCAGAGGTAATGCCAGGTCGGTGTGAGGCAAGGTAAATGGGCAAGCGACCGGCTACCGGCCGGCCCTTGCCCCTTCCTTTTTCCGGTCAGGCGGCGGGCATTCGAACCCGGATCAGCCCCCGCTTCGAGCTTGGTGGCGGTCCCCGGGTCGGCGGTGTCAGTCGCCTGGACCCGGAGTCCGGCGAAGCACTGATGCAGATCCACGGCGTTTTCGAGCTCTCGGATCAGGTTGCCATATCCGGCAGTTATGATTACCACGGAGATGACCGGCAGTGGCGACTGTGAGCACGCCTAACCTGGTGATGCCCGCCGCCTGACCGGAAAAAGGAAGGGGCAAGGGCCGGCCGG
>NZ_SLKM01000058.1:0-4496 GCF_007134575.1 Natronospira sp. | reverse complement strand
CCCGTCTTGGAATCGAGGCCAGCGGTGTTGATGCCGTGGTGCCAAACTACCTTGGCTCCCAAGGGCTCCGCGCCCGCTTTGCCGATATGCGCCGAGTGGCGAAACGATAATCGCACTGATTGGGCGGCTGAATAAAAGAAAGCCGGCCCCAAGGGCCGGCTAAAGAGAGTGACCACGCTTTCCCCAACGCGCGAGCCCTGGGGCCTGGCCTCCTTATTTTCTTCCCCCCTGAATAAGGTACGGCATCAATCGTCAGGCAAAAAAAGGCCCGGCCAAGGCCGGGCTCAAGGCGACAACCGTTTGTGGACCCCCATCGTCCTTCTTCTTCTCACTCCCCGCTATCCCTGAGCATGGCGGTTGGCGTTACTGTAATCCCAACGGCCGGGCAATTCTGTGAACCAGTTCACAGACTGCACGGATACAAATAGCAGCTTCCTGCTACTCTGATTAATGCAATCACCTTGGAGCATGAAAATTCATCACTCCAGGCGACAGGGGATACCCACACCGCTACACTCCCGATAGGAACCGACTTCTTTTTACAAGGACGAACGCATGTCAGCGCGACAGATTGGACGGGAAGGTCAATTGGCCGAGGAAAGCGGCAATACCCTCAAGAAGGTGGAGTTGACGCTCTCAGTTGGCGCCGTCGTCAACCTGCAACGGGCCAATCGCGATCGCTCCAAACGATGGAACGCTCGCATGATCGGCTACGTGGAAGGAGAGAGCTTCCTGATAACAACCCCCCGGGAGGGTGGCTCTCCAGCCCCCTTCTATCTTGATGACATGCTCACGGTCCGGTATCTCTCCGGCACGGAGATTCACGGTTTCACCACCTGGGTGCGCAAGGTCGCGACTCAGCCATTGCACTATCTGCATCTGGCCTATCCGCGCACAATTGAGCAGGTCACCATCCGCCAGGAAGAACGGGTAAGCATGGACCTGCCGACCCGCTACCGCTGCCTTCGACCCGACGAGGAATCCGGTGAAGGGCGGCTTCTGGATATCAGCGCCGCTGGAGCCTTGCTGGAAGCCGATTCCTGCCTTGGCCAGGTCGGTGAGAAACTGGAACTGGATTTCACTGTTGCCTTCGCAGGAAGTGAGAGCCGGATACAGGTAGAGGCAGAAATCCGGAACTTAAAGCAAGACAGTAGCCGTGAAGATGGCGAGTCCTGTCTCCACGGATTGCAGTTCATGGACCTGGAGGAGCACCATAGGGTTTTCATCAAGGGCTTCGTTTACGAGCAGATCCTTCAGCACCGAAACAATCAGTGAAACTTCCTCCGTCCGAGACGAAGACCTGAATTGCGGTCACCCGCGTGGTGGACCGTGATTGCGATATTCAACTTGCCTGCTAGGCTATACGCATCGGCCCGGTCTTTACCGAATCTGCCACTGCGTAGTGGATTAACAAGCTATCGCCACCGGCCTGGCGGCTAGCCCGAATAATGTTGCAAAGGGAGGAAGCATGAAGGTCCATCCCGTCATATTCTTCACATCCGCTATTCTGGCGGTATTATTCGTACTTTACACGGCCATATTCACCCTGGACGCCAGCGCACGGTTTGGCGCAATCCAGGCCTTCATCGTGGAAAACCTGGGCTGGTTCTACATTCTCAGCGTTTCCATCTTTCTTGCTTTTGTCATCTTTCTCCTGTTCAGCCGCTTCGGCAAAATCACGCTGGGCAAGCCGGGCGATGAACCGGAGTACACACGTTTCTCCTGGTTCGCCATGCTATTCAGCGCCGGCATGGGTATCGGCCTGCTGTTCTTCAGTGTTGCGGAACCGCTTTTCCACTATGCCGCGCCACCCAGCGGCACTGAAGACAGTGTGGAAGCAGCCCGTGAGGCCATGCGCCTGACCTTTTTCCATTGGGGCATGCACGCCTGGGCAATCTATATCGTGATCGGTCTGTCGCTGGCCTACTTCGCCTACCGGCACGATCTGCCACTGACCATCCGCTCTACGCTTTACCCCGTGCTCGGCAAGCGCATTTATGGCCCCATTGGCAATACAGTTGAGATCATTGCCGTCTTCGGCACCTTGTTCGGGATTGCCACATCCCTCGGCATTGGCGTCACTCAGATCAATGCCGGCCTGCACCATCTGGGCTGGATGGATTTCAATGTTACCAATCAGATTATCCTGATTACGGTGATCACCCTTGCCGCAACAGTCTCGGTCTTTACCGGACTGGACAAGGGTATCAAGCGACTCAGTGAAATGAACCTGGTATTGGGTCTTGGGCTGATGCTATTTGTCTTTATCCTTGGCCCCACGACATTCCTGCTGATGTCCTACGTACAAGGGACCGGCCACTACCTGTCCAATCTGGTTGCGATGAGCTTCCAGACTGATGCATACAAGGGCCCGGAATGGCAGTCAGCGTGGACCATGTTCTACTGGGGGTGGTGGATCTCCTGGTCGCCCTTCGTGGGCATGTTCATTGCCAGAATCAGCCGTGGGCGCTCCATCCGGGAATTCGTGGGCGGCGTCCTGCTCGTACCGGCACTGTTCACCTTTGCCTGGCTGACGATCTTTGGAAACACCGCCATCCACATGGAACTGAACAATCTTGCCGAGCTGGCGGGGGCTAGCGCGGAAACGGCGCTGTTCCAATTGCTGGGTGAGTTCCCATTGGCTCAGCTCACCTCAATGGTTGCGGTGATTGTCATCGCCACCTATTTCATCACTTCTTCTGATTCCGGTTCTCTTGTAATTGACACTCTCACATCCGGAGGTGAGTTGAACCCGCCCAAGTGGCAACGAGTATTCTGGGCTCTCCTGGAGGGCGCCATCGCCGCAGTTCTGCTCCTGGCCGGTGCTCAGGCAATTACCAATGGCAATGGCAACAATGAGGACCTGGATGCGACAAGCGGCCTCGAGGCGCTTCAGGCCGCCGCCATCACAACGGCCCTGCCCTTCTGCCTGATCATGCTCGTCATCTGCTGGAGTCTTTATCGTGGTCTGTCCCGTGACAGAGGCGCTCAGAATCACAGTCGCTGAAAAGACCATACAGACAGGAGCAAAGCCATGAGTAACTGGCGAGAGAAACTGCGAAGCATGGTAGAGGAGTCCTCTCAGTCGCGTTCAGAGCAGTTGGCTGCCCAGGAGCGAGTGGAAAAACGCCGCGAGGAGATTCGGCAGTTCATCCAGGACCCGGTGTTACCTGCCTTCGAGGACATCAAGGAAGAGCTGGAGAAATACGGTCGCGTAGTGGAGATCACGCCCGGCAAGTACAAGGCGCGATTGGTTGTCTATCTGAATGATGCCGAGGAATTTTCCTATGTAATCCGAGGGGATGCGGCCCATCATATGTCCTTCGCCTGGCCGGTCATCCGGCCAGGCGAGGAAGACAATGAAGTAGCGCGGGCAGAAATTCAGCGCCCGGGCGGACTGAAGCGGGCGTTCCGACTGGAAGAGTTCACCCGAGAGGGGATCATCGAGGATTTCCTGGCGGGATACAAGAACTGGGTACAGTAAAACCGCTAAAGCATGAATAACAACGAGGCAGCGAGGTACCGCCATGAACAGGACGAAGTCGCATCTTCTGTTCCCACTCTGTGGCCTGTGGATCTTCGCCGTTGCCGCCCTTGCGGAGCCAGATTATAGCGATCCTCGCCAAACGGGTGAGGCGATAGAAGGCTTGAAGGAAAGGGTCGGAGAGCTTGAGAGCACCCATGGTGACTTCACCCTGGGTGGCGCAGCCTGGTTGAATTTCGAGTACAGCAGTTTCAATGACCAACAGAAAGATCGCCTCGGTGACTTCCGTTTCGACCTTATTCGAATCGAAGCCAGGGGTAGCTCGGGGCCATGGGAGATCAGCGCCCAATATCGATGGTATGAGTACATGGACGTCATCCATCATGCCTGGATCGGCTATGAGCTGGAGAGCGGGGCACAGATCCAGACCGGGATCAGCCAGGTCCCTTTTGGCCTGCAGCCTTTCGCCTCACACAGCTACTGGTTTGGCGTCCCCTACTACCTGGGTTTTGAGGATGACTATCAGGCCGGCATCAAATACGTGAACCAGACAGGGGACTGGGATATTCAGGCGGCCTATTACCCCAATCCTGCCCTGGCCACACCGTCTTCCAATGATCGTTATGCCTGGAACATCGTGACCAATACCGACCTCGCCGCCGGCGCCGACTTTGAGGGTGACTTTTCCCCTTTTGAGGAACAGGCCAACCGCCAGAATGACCAGCTTAATCTGCGTCTTGCCCGTGAAGTCGGGAGTGACAGCAGCTTCCCGACGGAGCTTGGACTGTCCACGCAATACGGGCGGCTTTACAACGAGATCACCGAAGACCACGGTGATCACTGGGCCCTGGCCCTTCACTCAAGATCGCGATTTGGGGCAGACGACGCCTGGGGCCTGGAACTGGAATGGATCAGCTACGGCTTCAACCCCGAGAATCCGGATGGAACCAGCGACGATGCGGTTCTATTCGGCGCTTTTCTCTTCGACAGCCTGGCCGCCGCCGAAGGTGAT
>NZ_SLKM01000161.1:0-4501 GCF_007134575.1 Natronospira sp. | reverse complement strand
CGGCCGCTCGTGATCGGGGCGAGGAACGCTTCGACGTGTCGGTACGAAATGTCCCGGCCGAGACCTTTTTCATGGGGCTGGTTGAGGATACCGACTACAACATGATCGTTGATGAGGCGGTGGAGGGTCGGATCAGTCTCAACCTGCGCAATGTCACCATCCCGGAAGTGATGGAGGCGGTGCGCGAGGTTTATGGATTCGAATACCGCGAGCTGGCCGGAGGCTACCTGGTTCGCCCGGCGGGGCTGCAGACTCGTGTGTTCAATATCGATGCCCTCACCATTACTCGCGAAGGCCAGTCCAGTACCCGAGTCAGCTCCGGATCCGTCAGCGATGGTCATGGTGGCAGCCGTGGCACAATGGGCACCCGGGGCTTTGGCGGAACCCCAAGCCGAACGGGTGGTGAGGATCGGATTGTCGGTACGCGCATTGAGACCGAAACCAAGTCGGATTTCTGGGCCGACATAGAGAGCACCCTAGAGGCCATTGTCGCCGACAGCGACGGCGGTCGCGTGATTCTCAACCCCCAATCCGGCACCGTGGCTGTTCGCGCCATGCCCTCCGAGCTACGTGAGATTGAGGAGTATCTGGGTACGATTCAGCGCAATATTGGTCGTCAGGTCGTGCTGGAGGCCAAGATTCTCGAGGTGGAACTGCGCGATGAGTTTCGCTCCGGAATCAATTGGGGCGGGCTCTATACCGACGGCGATGATGGCGCCTTCATTGGTCAGGTGGGTGGTCCCGACGTCTTCAATGAAGGCCTCTCCTCCATTGCCGGCAGCCAGCAAAGCCTGATGCCGGGCAGCGAACTGTCGGGTCTGAGTACCGAGGCCATTGGCGGCAGTTTCGCCGCCACCCTGAATATCGGTAATGATTTCCGTGCCTTTGTCGAGCTGCTGTCGCGGCAGGGAGAAACCCGGGTGCTATCCAGCCCGCGGGTCTCCACGGTCAATAATCAGAAGGCCGTGATCAAGGTCGGCAGTGATGAATTCTTTGTCACCGGCATCCAGACCGGTGGTGCTTTCGGTGCCGCGGGCGCCTCCACCCAGCGCAATGTGGAGTTGACCCCGTTCTTCTCCGGTATTGCCCTGGATGTGACGCCCCAGATCAGTGAAAGCAATGAAGTCACCCTGCATATTCACCCCACGGTCAGTCAGGTTACCGATCAGCGCAAGGACCTTACCGTGGGAGGAGAGACCGACAGTCTGCCTCTGGCCTTCAGCGAAGTCCGCGAATCGGATAGCATCGTCCGAGCCCGGAGTGGACAGATCGTGGTCATTGGCGGTTTGATGCAGAATCAGATGCGGGATGAGACCTTCTCTACCCCGGTACTGGGCAGCATCCCCGTGCTGGGTAATCTCTTCCGCCAGACCCGCCAGCGGGAAGCCAAGACCGAGCTGGTGATCCTGCTGCGGCCGGTGGTGGTGGAGAACGACGAGCAGTGGAATGAAATGACCCGGGATTACCGGGATCAGATTCGAGACATGCGCCGTCCGGGACGTCGATGAGTCTGTACCTGTCGCATTTCGGCCTGCAGGAGTATCCCTTCTCGCTGACGCCGGATACCGACTTCTATTACCACAGCCAGCCCCACCAGGAAGCGCTCAATGTGCTCCTGGTGGCGCTGCGTTCAGGCGAAGGTTTTCTCAAGGTGACCGGCGAAGTGGGGCTGGGCAAGACCCTGCTCTGTCGCATGCTCCTGGAAGCATTGGAGGATGAAGCGGTCACGGCCTATATCCCCAATCCTCATCTGTCTCCCGCCTCCATGCGCCTGGCACTGGCTCGGGAGCTGGGTCTCAACCCTGACGACGAGCTCAGTCAGGAGCAGTTGCTCCAGCGCATTCAGGATCGCCTGCTCCTGCTGGCCCGGGAAGAACGCCCGGTGGTGCTCTGCCTTGATGAGGCACAGCAGCTCCCGGAGGCGACCCTTGAAGCTGTCCGCTTGCTGACCAATCTGGAAACGGAAAAACGCAAGCTGATACAGGTCGTCCTCTTCGGTCAGCCAGAATTGGACGAGCGCCTGGCTCGACCATCCGTGCGCCAGTTGCGGCAGCGGATTACCTTCAGCTATCGCCTGCGCCAGCTCGATGCCGACGCCATTGCCGCCTATGTGCGCCATCGCCTGCGTGTCGCGGGTTACCGCGGGGCACCCCTGTTCGCCCGTCCCGCCCTCAAGGCCCTCTACCAGGGCAGTTTTGGAACCCCGCGACTGGTCAACGTCCTCGCCCACAAGGCCTTGATGGCCGCCTGGGGTGAGGGAGAGGATCAGGTGACTCGACGGCATGTACGTCGCGCCATCGATGATACGGAAGGTGCCCGACAGCGTACGCTGGCGCGTCCTTATGTCCTTGCTGCCTGTGCGGTGGGCGTTATGGCGACGGTCGCCCTGCTGGCCGGCTGGTTCGGCCTTCAGGGGGTGCGCCCATGAGTCTCATCAACCAGATGTTGCGGGACCTGGAGCAGCAGCGAGATACCGCCGCTGAGCGCGGCGATGTGCATGCCGTTGCCGGTCAGCGGCCCCGCTATCTTGCCCTGTCACTTGCCATTGGCCTGGCGCTGATCATCCCCATTGGTGTCCTGGCCTGGTTCTGGCTCGGCCCTCAGGAGCCGGCGCCCGTCATGGAAGAGCAGCTCGTCCTGCCTCTGGAGACCAGTCTGATCGACCTGGCGCCCGCACCGGAGCCGCCACTGCCGCGCCTGCACGCCATCGAACGGGTGGAGACCCGTGACGGCCCTATTCTCCGCCTTGAGCTGGATGGCGACAGTGATTACCGCCGCCGCAGCTCGGCGCCCGACCGACTGGTGCTTGAGCTGCGCGCTGAGATCCCGGCGGATATCGATGCGGATCTGCCGCCCGGGGTGGACGGAATTGACTGGGAAGCGATCGCCGAGGATCAGCAGCGCCTGGAAATCCGCTTCAGCGAACTTCAGTCTGGCCCTCTCTATGCCGAAACCATTCGGGACGGTGGCGAACGCCTGTTGTTGGTTCTTGATGAACCAATCGGCGCCCCCGAAGAGCCGGCGACCGCCGAGTCATCAGGCGCCGTCGTCTCCGCGACGGAAGCCGTCGAAGATTCGACCCATGATCTGCCGGCCCCCACCGAGACCCGAGAAGAAGAGCCGGCAGAGCCAATGGTCGCCGAGGCCCAGGAGCCCGATGACAGTGAGATGCGCCGCGAACGACGACAGCGTAGCGATGCAGAGCGTGCTGCCGAAGCCTGGTCCGGGGCGCGGAAAGCCATAGATCAGGGCCGATCGCGACAGGCCGAGAGCGCGCTGCAGCGCTTGCTCGATATCCAGCCCGAGCATGTAGCCGGACGCGAGGCGCTGGCCGATCTCCTGGTTGATCAGGGCCGTCTTGGGGAGGCCGAGCAGCTATTGGCAGAGGCCCTGGCCGTGGCCGCATTACCCGCTTCGGACCAGGGCTTCTTCGCTCGCCAGCGGGCGCGGTTGTGGCTGGGACGGGGGGATCCTGAACAGGCCGTGGCAGTGCTGGAGGCGGTGTGGCTGGAAGTCTGTGACAGCAGCGACACTGGCGCCTTGCTGGCCGGTCTGTACTATCAGGCCAGTGAATATGAACAAGCCGCTGAGCTCTACGAGAACTTGCTGTCCCGCTTTTCCCAACGCGGGGCATGGTGGATGGGACTGGGCCTGGCTCGGGAGGCCCTGGGCGAGCCCACCGCGGCCATCGCCGCTTACGAGGCGGCACTCAGCGACGATCAGCTCAGAGCAGCGGTTAGAGAGTATCTGGCGGAACGTATCGATGTTCTGACAGGGTCGCCTTAAGGCGAGGCAACAGGAGACAGGCGCGCATGAATCGCAAGCAGAAAATCCGCATTGGCGACCTTCTGGTCCAGCACAAGGTGATTTCGGAAAGCCAGCTGGAACAGGCCCTGGCCGAGCAGAAAACCAGCGGGCGCAAGCTGGGGCGTGTCCTTATCGACCTTGGCTATGTCACCGAGGATCAGATTCTTGAACTGCTGTCCCGCCAGTTGGACATTCCTCATATCGACATTCGCCATTTTCGCTTCGATCCGGAAGTGGCTCGTCGTCTGCCCGAGACCCATTCCCGTCGTTATCGGGCCCTGCCCCTGTCTGCCGAGGAAGATGGCAGTGTGCTCGTGGCCATGGCCGATCCCACGGATATCTTTGCCTTTGACGAGATCCAGCGATTGCTGGGCGTGAATGTTCGGGTCGGCATTGTCCGTGAGGCGGACTTGCTGCGCACCATTGATCTGGTCTACCGGCGTACCGAGGAAATCAGCAGCCTGGCCGAGGAGCTGGGTGAGGAACTATCCGAAGGTGATTATGACCTGGATGAGTTATTGGAAGCCGAAGAGGTCAATGACGCCCCGGTTATCCGATTGCTGCAATCCATGTTTGAAGATGCCGTCCAGGTCAACGCCTCGGACATTCATATCGAGCCGGACGATCAGGTCCTGCGAATCCGTCAGCGTGTGGATGGTGTGCTTCAGGAACAGGTCATTGAGGGCAAGCGAAT
>NZ_SLKM01000276.1:0-4508 GCF_007134575.1 Natronospira sp. | reverse complement strand
TCACACCATGGCCGAGGCCCTGATGCAGTACGAGACCATTGATGCCGGCCAGATTGATCAAATCATGGCTGGCCGTGAGCCGGGCCCGCCGGCCGGCTGGAGCGATCCTTCCGGCGATGGCGGTGACGGTGGTCAGCAAGCCGGTGACCAGGAGTCCTCCCGGGATGGCGATGATCCCGAAGGGGAGCCCGCCAGCCAGCACTGAAGCCGGCGCGCTGAGCGGGATTTGATGTGATGCAGCGGGAGTGGCGCAAGCCACTCCCGCTTTCTATTGCCTGAGGTCACCCGCGACCGGGGCTGGTATCATTGGCGGTTTATCGGAACGGGAGAGAGTCGGATGATGCTGCAGTGTGGAAAGGGTCGCCTGGACCTGAGCCGCCCGCACATCATGGGCATACTCAATGTCACCCCGGACTCCTTTTCGGATGGTGGCCGCTTCATTGAGCCGTCCAGGGCACTGGATCATGCCCGGCAGATGATGGCCGAGGGCGCGGATATCATTGATATCGGCGGAGAATCCACCCGTCCGGGGGCGGAGGCCGTTTCCGAAGAGGATGAGCTGGCTCGTGTGCTGCCGATCCTGGAAATCCTCAAATCGGAGACCGATGTCCCGGTGTCGGTGGATACCAGCAAGCCCGGGGTGATGCGTCGGGTGATCGCGGCGGGCGCGGATATCATCAACGATGTCAGGGGCTTCCAGGACCCGCAAGCTGTCGAAGCGGTGGCGGATAGTCAGGTCGGGCTTTGCATCATGCATATGCTCGGCGAACCGCGCACCATGCAGTCCGATCCTCGCTACCGGGAGGTGGTCCGAGAAATCCGCGGCTTCCTGATGGACCAGGCGGCGGTGCTGATGGACGCCGGCGTGGATCGACACCGAATCATGATTGATCCGGGATTCGGCTTCGGCAAGACACTGGAGCACAATCTGACCCTGCTGCGTGAATTGGGGGCTTTTTCCGCCAGTGCTTTTCCCGTCCTGGTGGGCATGTCACGTAAGTCCATGATCGGCAAGGTCATCGATCGGCCGGTGGAGGAGAGGGTGCATGGCAGTGTGGCCGTGGCCAGCCTGGCCGCCTGGTTGGGCGCGTCGGTGGTGCGGGTTCATGATGTGGCCGCCACCCGTGACGCACTGGCCATGATTCAGGCCGTGAAAGCGACCGCCCCGGCCTGAAACCTTCGCCCTGAATCAGAGGTGTTGCATGGAACGACGCTATTTCGGAACTGACGGTATTCGAGGCCCGGTGGGTCCACGGCCCATGTCGGCTGACCTGGTCCTCAAGCTGGGTTGGGCCGCCGGACGTGTGCTCGGGGGCGGTCATGGCGGGCGGGTGCTGATCGGCCGTGATACCCGGGTCTCCGGCGACATGCTGGAGTCCGCCCTGGAGGCCGGGCTGGTCAGTGCCGGCGTTTCAGTAAGCCTGCTGGGCGTTCTGCCCACGCCGGGCATTGCCTATCTCACTCGCGCCCTGGGTGCGCGGGCCGGCATTGTCATCAGTGCCTCCCATAATCCTTTCGAGGACAATGGGATCAAGTTCTTCGGCCCCGATGGGCGAAAGCTGGATGACCAGACCGAGTTGGCCATGGAGTCGGCCCTCGATGAGGCCTTCTCGACCGTGCCGGCGGCGCGGCTGGGCATGGCCCAGCGTGTGGAAGACGCCGGCGGCCGCTATGTGGAGTTCTGCAAGAACGCCGCGCCCACCGGGCTCCGCCTGGATGGGCTTCGAATCGTTCTCGACTGTGCCAATGGGGCCGCCTGGCGGGTGGGGCCGTCAGTGCTGCGGGAATTGGGCGCCGAGGTCATTGCCCTGGGTGATGAGCCCGATGGTTACAACATCAATAGTGGTTGTGGCTCCACCGAGCCGGCCGCCATGCAGGCTGCCGTTCGGGATCACGGTGCGCATCTGGGTATTGCCCTGGACGGCGATGCCGACCGGGTGATCATGGCGGATGAGACCGGCACGATTCGTGATGGCGACGAGCTGCTTTACATCATTGCCCGCAGCCGCCAGGCGGCCGGGCAGTTGCGCGGCCCGGTGGTAGGGACGGTAATGACCAATCTCGGGGTGGAGCATGCCCTGGGGGCCCTGGGGATTGATTTTCGCCGGGCCCGGGTCGGCGACCGCTACGTGTTGGGCCAGATGGACAAGCATGGCGGCCTGATTGGTGGAGAGTCCTCCGGCCACATCATCTGTCTGGATCGAACCACCACCGGGGATGGGTTGGTTTCCGCCCTCCAGGTGCTGGCGGAGATGGTCCGCTCGGAGCAGTCCCTGGCCAGCCTGTGTCAGGGGGTCGAGAAGTACCCGCAGCGGCTTGTGAACGTGCGAGTGGAACACAAGGGCAGCGCGCTTGAGAGTCGTGAACTGGCGGATGCGCGCAAGGCTGCGGAGCAGGCCCTGGGGGATTCCGGCCGGATTCTCATTCGCGCCTCCGGGACCGAGCCCCTGATCCGGGTCATGGTGGAGGGGCAGGACGTGGAAATGGTTGCCCGTCTGGCCGATGAGCTGGCGGAGGCGGTCGCCGCCGGCTCCGGGGAAGCCTCGGCTTCGGCCTGAAACAGCGGAGCAGAAGGCGGCCTGGATTGATTTGTCGCCCTTGAACAGGTAAAGTCTCGCGCCGCCGGCCGCCCGCTTTTGCGGTGATGAGGCCGGCCACGCCAGGCCGGGTGTTTAACCCGGTATTTTTCTTTCGGCCCAGGGCTTTCGCCGCTCTTGAGTACGCGGGTCAGGGCCGTGGCAGCAGAGCAGAATCGGGAGGCAGCATGCGACAGCCATTTGTCGCTGGCAACTGGAAGATGAACGGCAGCCGGGACGACGCCGGTCGCTTGTTGGAGGATCTGGTGCAGGGCCTGACCCCGGCAGCCCGGGAAGTGGTGGTATGCCCGCCTTATGTCTATCTGGCAGATGCCGCGCGCATTCTCAAGGGCTCCGAGATTGCCTTGGGTGCCCAGAATGTTTCCGAAGAGGAGTCCGGCGCATTTACCGGTGAAGTTGCCGCATCCATGCTGCAGGATTTCGACTGCCGCTATGTCATTGTCGGGCATTCTGAGCGCCGTGGTCTGTTTGGCGAGAGCAACGAGATCGTCGCGCGCAAGTTCATGGCCGCCGCTCGCCAGGGTCTTCGTCCCATCCTCTGTGTGGGAGAGACGCTCGAGCAGCGGGAACAGGATGTTACCGAGCAGGTCATTCGCGAGCAGCTGGACGCTGTGCTGGAGGCGGCCGGTGTGCATGCCTTCGTCGAGGCGGTTGTGGCCTATGAGCCGGTGTGGGCCATCGGGACCGGGCAGACAGCCTCCCCGGAGCAGGCCCAGGCGGTTCATGCCATGATTCGTGCCCGAGTGGCCGAAGCGGATGATACAATTGCGGGCAAGTTGCGAATCGTCTACGGCGGCAGTGTCAAGGCCAGTAACGCCGACGAGTTGTTCGCCATGCCTGATATCGATGGGGGTCTGATCGGTGGAGCCTCTCTGGACGCCGACAGTTTCTTGAGTATTTGTGAGTCAGCCATTCCGGCTGACGGGAAATGATCTGGAATTCGACATGCTTATCAGCGCTTTGCTAGTGCTTCATGTGATCGTGGCCATCGTCATCATCGTGGCCGTTCTTCTTCAGCAAGGGCAGGGTGCCAATGCGGGTGCCGCCTTTGGTGCCGGTTCTTCGGGTACCGTGTTTGGTGCTCGTGGCGCGGCCAGCTTTCTCAGTCGTCTGACGGCGGTGTTGGCGGCGGTGTTCATGCTTAACAGCACGGCGCTGGCCTGGATTGCTGCCCGTGATGTGGGTGAGCCTGGTTCCCTGCTTGAGCGGATCGAGCCGGTACCGCAGTTGCAGGAAGAGCTTGTTCCCGAAGATGAGGAAGACGAGAACGGGCGCGATGAAGACGAGCTGGATCTGCCGCCCCCGGATAGTCACTGAAAGGCTGTATCAGGGGTGCCTGAATCGGTCCGAACATGCTAGAATTCGGGCCTTCGTTGAGACCCTGTCTCAGTGAGCCAGCAAGAGTAAATGCCGAAGTGGTGGAATTGGTAGACACGCTGTCTTGAGGGGGCAGTGGCCTAACGGCCGTGCCGGTTCGAGTCCGGCCTTCGGCACCATTTCCAGGAAGCCGCCCGAACTCCGGGCGGTTTCTGCAAGAGCCAAGGGAAGATCCTGAAGGGATGCCCCAATGGATCGACCCGCGGCGCCAGTTCAGGGCCATCAGCCGAACCCGGATCCACCCGGGTTCCTGTGCTGGTTGACCTGGGTCAAGGTTACCCGGGGCTGAAGCAGGTAGTTTTTGCTGCCTTCAGCTATAAGCCCCTTCATCTGACTCTGGGACGCGGGAACATGCTGGAAAATTACATCCCCATCCTTATCTTTCTGGGAATCTCCACGGGGCTTGGTGTGGTGCTGCTGCTGGTGGGGGTCATCCTCGGCCCGCAGAATCCCGACGCCGAGAAAAACTCTCCCTATGAGTGTGGCTTCGAGGCCTTCGAAGACACCCGCATGAAATTTGATGTCCGCTATTAC
>NZ_SLKM01000250.1:0-4525 GCF_007134575.1 Natronospira sp. | reverse complement strand
CTTGCGATAGAGGTGGGTGCGTTCCAGGCCCACGCGCTCGGCGAGCTTGCCCACCCGGCCGCCGCAGAGCTCCAGTTGCTGCTCCAGATAGGCGCGCTCGAAGCGTTCCCGGGCCTCGCGCAGGGTCAGGCCCAGCAGGTCCTGCTTGACCAGGGGCTCGGCCTGTTGCTCGGCCTCTTCCCGATCCAGCTCCCGTTCCACTTCTTCCAGAGACACTTCCTCCCGATCGGAGAGGGCGAGGAAGCGGTGGACCATGTTCTTGAGCTCGCGGATATTCCCCGGCCAGGGGTAATTGCGCAGGCGATTCTGGGCACCCACCGAGAAGCGCCGGAAGGGCAGGCCTTCCTGATCCACCAGCACATCCACGTAATAGCGAATCAGATCGGGCACGTCTTCACGGTATTCGCGCAGGGGTGGCACCCGCACGGGGAGAACATCCAGCTGATTGAGCAGGTCCTGACGGAATCGGCCCTGTTCCACCAGACGGTTGATACCGGCCTGAGCGGAGGCCACCAGGCGGATATCGAGCTTCTCTCTCTGATCACTGCCCACCGGCCGGTAACTTCCCGCCTCCAAGGCTGCCATCAGTACACGCTGGGCCTCGGGGGTCATGTCGGCGAGTTCATTGAGGAACAGGGTGCCGCCCCGGGCCTTTTCCAGATAGCCCGGTTCCAACTGCCCTCCCTGCATGCGCCCGAACAGGCGTTCTTCGGCCTCATCACTGCGCAGACCGCTGAGGATGACATTTACGAATCGGCCATCGGAGCGAGGGCTTTCCGCGTGCAGGTAGCGCGCCAGGGTCTCTCGACCGGTACCGGCTTCGCCCAGCAGCAGCACCGGGGAGGGCTCGGCCGCCACCTTCTGGACCTTGGCCCGGACATCACGCATCAGCGGTGACTTGCCCACCGGCTCCACCAGCGGCGAAAGGATGGAGCGCGCCTTGCGCCGCTCTCTTTCCTCGCGCCCGGATTCCAGGGCCTCGCCCACGATCTGCAGGAGCTTGGCCATGGACAGGGGCTTTTCCAGAAACTCCTGGGCGCCCAGGCGGGTGGCTTCCACCGCGGTATCCACCGTGCCATGACCGGACATGATCACCACGGGGCAGTCCAGTTCGCCGCTGCGTGTCCATTCCTTGAGCAGGGTGATGCCGTCCACATCCGGCATCCAGATATCCAGCAGGATGAGATCCAGCTCCTCGGCATCGTGGGCACGACGGGCTTCCTGGGCATTGGCGGCCACGGTGACCCGGTAACCTTCGTCCACCAGAATATCCTGGACCATCTCACGGATGTCGGACTCATCATCCACGACCAGAATATGGGCTGCGGTCATGCGGCTTCCTCCAGGACTGTGCGCAATTTGAAGGGGCCTACTTTATCAGCGAATGGGAAAAACTGCCGCATCAACCGGCAGTCGGTGCCAGTTCGGTGCTGGCATTGACGGGGATTTCCATGACGATGCGGGCACCGCCGGACTCGCGGTTGCCGGCGCGGATGCTGCCACCATGCTCTTCCACCAGTTTCTTGACGATGGCCAGGCCCAGCCCGGTGCCCTTGGGCTTGGTGGTGACATAGGGCTCGAAGACGGTGTTGCCAAGGTCATCGCCGAAGCCGGGCCCGTCATCTTCCACCACCACTTCCACCGTCTCCGACCCCCGGGCCTGCATGGGTCGGGTGTGGATCCAGATGGTGGCACCGCGATCGTGTTCGCTGGCCTCCTGGGCGTTGCGAATCAGGTTGTGCAGGGCCTGGCGGATCCGCCCGGCATCGACACGAACGGCCGGCAGTTGCTCATCCAGGTTCAACTTCACATGGGGACCACCCGGCAGACCGCGATAGAGGTCGGCCACATCGACAACGAGCTGGTTGAGGTCGAGCTGGCTGAATTCCAGCTCCGGACTGCGGGCGTACTCACTAAAGGCCTTGACCATGGCCTTGAGGGCATCCACCTGCTGAACAATGGTGTGGGTGGCCCGATCCAGGGTGCGGGGTTCCTCCACCTTGTCCAGGTACTTGTGGCGAATGCGCTCGGCGGCGAGCTGAATGGGGGTCAGGGGATTGCGAATCTCATGGGCCAGGCGACGGGCCACTTCGCCCCAGGCAGCATCCCGCTGGGCCTGAACCAGGGTGGTGATGTCGTCAAAGACGATCACATGGCCAGGCTCATTCTCGCCGGGAAAGGGCAGGGCCTTGCAGCGGCAGATCAGCAGGCGGCGCTGGGTCCGTCCCGGCAGCGCCAGCTCCTCATGCCACTCCGAATCGCCGTCGAGCACATGGGCGGCTATGCGATCCGCCAGCACCTTCAGCCGGGGGGAGGATTCGGACAGATCCAGCAGGGGTTTGCCCACGCCTTCGGCCAGTTCCGCTTCCAGAATGCTCTCGGCGGAGGCATTGGAGGCACGCAGGCGGAGGCCGGCGTCCAGGGCAATCACCCCGGACGTCAGGCGGGCCAGGACCGCTTCCAGGTAGGCCCGTTCCGCCTCGACATCGCGCCGGCTGCGGGCCGCCTGCTCCCGCGCCTCTTCCAGGCGGCGGGTCATTTCGTTGAAGGACAGGGCCAGGAAACCCACCTCGTCATGGGCACGCAGGGGCAGACGGGTATCCAGCTGACCGCGTGCCACCGCCCGGGTGCCGGCGGCCAGATCCTGAATCGGCGCAACCAGGCGACGGGCAAAATGGAAGGCACCGACAATGGCCAGGAGCAGACTCAGCAGCAGCACCAGCGACAGGGTCAGGGCAAAGCTGATCCGAATCGGGGTGCGGTAGAAAGCCAGCTCCCGGTATTCCTGCCAGGCGGTCTGCACGCTTTCGGCCAGTTCGCTCTGTCGCGGCGGCACCGGGAAACGGGCCTGGAGTATGCGGGGCGACGCCAGCCGCTCGGGCTCCGGCAGCACCACCAGGGCGCGGACATGGATGACCTCGCCCTCCGCCTCCGGTGATTCCAGCCCGGTGTGGCTGCCACCACGGCGGGCCTGGGAGACCAGTTCCCGGGGCGGCTGGCTGGGCAGCAGACCGCGGCCGATGTCGGCGCTGGTGGCAATGATCTGGCCATCATTGGAGAAGATGGTGAGTTCGGTGGCCTCCAGATCCCGGCGCAAATCCTCGAGCAGGCCAGGCAGGGCAGTGGCCCTGGCCCCCGACAGCTCGCGGGCGGCCTCCTCGGTACGGGCTTCATGTTCCCGCATGCGGCTTTCCAGGGCCGCCCGTGACAGCGCCAGGGACTCTTCCAGGGCCGACTCGATACGGATATCAAACCAGGAATCGATACCGCGGGTGATGAACTGCATGGAGAAGTAGAACACCAGCACCACCGGCACCACGGCAAGCACGGCGAACACCGCCACCAGCCGCGCGGTCAGCCGGGAACCGGGCCGGCGGGCACGATATTGCACCGCCAGATGGGTGACATTGAAGCCCAGCAGGACCACCAGCAGGGCCACACCCAGGACATTGAAGCCCAGCAGCCAATCATGGAGACGATCGAAATCCGTGGCCTGCTGGGTGGTCTCGGCCAGCATCCACAGGGAAGCCAGCATCAGCAGCAGACCAAAGGCGATCAGCAGGCTGAGGCCAAGTTTTTTCAGGAACGAAGGGTCCACTGATACCACCCACTGGAGATGCTGGAATTGGTCCAGAGACGGGCAATGAAGCCAACGCCATCCGGTCGCTCACGCAACTCCATTTTTACCCGCATCCGCAGTTCATAGCGAGCATCCGGGTCGAGTCGGCTTTCCTCCAACACCGGCAGGTCCTCGATGCGACTGAGCTCGGCCATGGCGGCCGCATAGCTCTGAAAGCTCTGGCGCCGCCCGGTCTGCTCACTCTCGACAACATAAAGCCGGGTCAGGGGTTGAAACTGGATTTCGTGGACCCGCTCGAAACGGGTCACGGTCGCGGCCGTCCACATCATCCGCGGTCGACGGACTTCCACCTCCACCGTCAGGCGCAAGGGCAGACCATTATCGAGCGCATCCAGGGCTTCGTCACTGAGGCGGTATTCGATATCGGCGTTGAGATAGTGGATGCCGTCCACTTCCTCGGTAAAGCCGGTGACCAGACTGATGGAGCCCGCGATCGGGACCAGGGCCCAGGCCAGCAGCATCAGGCCCAGCAGAATGCTGGCCAGCAGCGGGAAGCGGCTTTTGGGGAAACTGTCGGCCATGGAGGTCTCAGGCATCGCCGGGCGTTGCGGTAATAATACACCAAGGAACCACGATTTGAGGGTAAAAATCTCGAATAGTTGCAAGAAAAATACAAAAACCTCCGGTTATTTGCCCGGGACTCGGCGGACACCGGCATAGAAGAAGCCATCGCCGCCGGCGGCCGAGGGCAATCGCTGCCAGCCGGGGCCGCTACGCTGGCCACCGGGCACCTGAATGGCCACCACCTCGGCAGCGGGCTCCCGGGCCAGGAAGCGCTCGATCACCTCGGCATTCTCGGCCGCCAGCACCGAACAGGTGGTGTAGAGCAGCCGGCCGCCGGGGACCAGGGTGCTGAAGGCGGCGGCCAGGATCGCTTCCTGCAGG
>NZ_SLKM01000138.1:0-4546 GCF_007134575.1 Natronospira sp. | reverse complement strand
GGTCGGGGTGAGAGGGCCAGACGAGACCGAAATGCCGGTGGCATTTCGCAGCTCGGCTGGCGGGCAGGCCACGGACGGCCTGCCCCGGGCTTTCCGTCGCGGAGGCAGGATGCCGTAGCAGGAAAGTGAACCGTAGGTTCAAATCCTCCCGTCTAGGGGCACCTATACGAAAAAAGCCCGCCGAAGTTAATCGACGGGCTCTTGGATTTGGTCGGGGTGAGAGGATTTGAACCTCCGACCACCTGCACCCCATGCAGGTGCGCTACCAGGCTGCGCTACACCCCGAGAACTGCTGTTCGCCGTTCAGGCGAGGGCGGAATGATACTGGAAAATGCTCGGTCTGGAAACCCTTGGCGAGCGTGATGAGCCTAGGTCCGCAGGGTGTGCAGGATTTCCTCGAGTTCGGTGCGGATCTGTTTGATGATCTGCTGACTCTGGTTGACGTCCTGCTTGGCGTTTTCGCCGGAAAGCTGTTGGCGGGCGCCGCCGATGGTAAAGCCCTGATCGTAGAGCAGACTACGGATCTGCCGAATTACCAGAACATCATGGCGCTGGTAGTAGCGGCGGTTTCCGCGGCGCTTGACCGGCTTGAGCTGGGGGAATTCCTGCTCCCAATACCGCAGGACATGCGGTTTCACCCCGCAGAGGTCGCTGACCTCGCCGATGGTGAAATAGCGCTTGCCCGGGATGACCGGGAGTTCGTCGTTATTCCCTGGTTCCAGCATAAGCCTCTACCCTGGTCTTGAGCTTCTGCCCCGGACGGAAAGTAACAACCCTGCGAGCTGAAATGGGAATCTCTTCCCCGGTTTTGGGGTTACGACCAGGGCGCCGGTTCTTGTCCCGGAGGTCGAAATTACCGAAACCGGAAAGCTTGACCTGTGTGCCGTCGGCCAACGCGTTCTTGATCTCCTCAAAGAAGAGATCCACCAGCTCCTTGGCTTCGCGCTTGTTCAATCCAAGTTCATCGAACAGCGCTTCCGCTAGCTCCGCCTTCGTGAGTGCCATTGTTATTGATCTCTCACCGTGGCTCCAAGTCGGGTTTCAAGCAACTCCCTCACCTGCTGGACCACCCGATCCGAATCATCATCAGTAAGGGTGCGCGAAGAACCCTGTAAAATCAAGCCTAAAGCAATACTTTTTCGTCCTGAATCTACGCCCTTGCCCTGGTACACGTCGAAGACCCGCACCTCGGACAGCACCTCCCCCGCGGCTTCTCGCGCGGCAGAGACCAGCTCGGCGGCCGGCACCGACTCGTCCACGATGAAGGCCAGGTCACGGCGCACCGAGGGGAAGCGGGAGACCGGGCGGTAGGCCGGCAGGCGCCCCTGAGCGGCCACGGCCAGCGGAATCTCGAACAGATAGCTGTCTGCCGGGACATCCAGTTGATCGGCGATCTGAGGATGAATACGGCCGATCCAGCCGCCCTTCTCACCTTCCACGAGGATACGCGCACACTGACCGGGGTGAAGCGCCGGATGGCTGTCGGCCTGGAAGGTCAGTCCGCGCGGGCCGCCGGCGGTGAGCAGGGCCTCGACATCGCCTTTGACATCAAAGAAGTCCACTGGCCGCTTGCGGCCATCCCATTGCTCGGGCTCGGCACTCCCCCAGGCCACGCCGGCGACCCAGGGTTCCTGTTTAATATCAGAGCCTTGCGGAATAAACCTGAGACCCGACTCAAACAATCGAATTCGGCTCTGCTGGCGATTGGCGTTATGCCGCAGAGCGCCCACCAGCCCCGACCACAGCGTGGTCCGCATGGTCTCCAGGTCCTGTGAGATGGGATTCGCGAGTTTCTGGCCCTCGGTGCCGCCGGACAGTATGCGGTCGGTCTCGGCGGGGACGAAGCTGTAGGTGATCGCTTCCTGGTAGCCGCGCTCGACAAGCAGCGATCGGAGCTGGTCCAGGGCGAGCCGGGACTCGGGCATCTCGCCGGGGCGGACGTCGCTGGGCAGGGACTCCACCGGCACCCGGTCGTAACCGTGGATGCGAACCACTTCCTCGATGAGGTCTTCCTCAATGGCAAGATCAAAACGGAAGCTTGGCGGCACGGCCTCCCAGCCGGCCTCATCGGCGCGGACTTCCAGACCCAGACGCTGGAGCATGTCGGTCACCTGATCGGCTTCAAGCTCGAAACCGAGCACAGCGTGCAGGCGCTCGCGGCGCAGGCGGATGGGTGCCGCCTCGGCCGGCTGACTGCCGGCCAGGGTGACCGGACCGGCCTCGCCGCCGGCAATGGACTGGATCAGTGCCGTGGCCCGGTCCAGAGCCCGCTGCTGCAGGGCCGGGTCAACGCCCCGCTCGAAACGGTGGGATGCATCGGTGTGCAGGCCGAAGCGGCGGGCCCGCCCGGCGATGACGGTGGGGCTGAAGCAGGCGCTCTCCAGAAAGACCGCTTCGGTGTCCGGCTCCACGGCGGTGCCGAGTCCGCCCATGACACCGGCCATGGCGATGGGGCCACGCTCGTCGGCGATGACCAGAATATCCTCGTCCAGGGCCACTTCCCGCTCATCCAGCAGGGTGATCTTTTCGTCCTGGCGACCACGGCGCACGGTCACCCCGCCCTGGATGGCGTCGAGGCGAAAGCCGTGCATGGGCTGGCCCAGCTCCAGCATGACGTAATTGGTGACATCCACCACCGGGCTGATGGGACGCAGACCAGCGCGGCGCAGACGCTCGGTCAGCCACACCGGGCTTTCGGCCCGGGTATCAATGCCGGTGATCACGCGCCCGGCGTAACTGGGACAGTCGGCGGGGTCTTCCACACTCACGGGGATCTCTTCACTGCCGCCCTGGCTGACCTCCCCCACCGGCGGTCGGCAGACCGACTTGCCGGTCAAGGCACCCACTTCCCGGGCCACACCGATCATGCCCAGGCAATCGCCCCGGTTGGGGGTCAGGTCGATCTCGATGATCTGATCGTCCAGGCCCAGATAGTCGCGCAGGTCCGTACCCACCGGCGCATCGCCGGCAAGCTGCATCAGCCCGGCGGCATCCTCGGACAGGCCCAGCTCCTTGGCCGAACAAAGCATGCCCTGGGAGGCCTCGCCTCTGAGCTTGGCCTTCTTGATCTTGAAGTCGCCGGGCAGGACGGCCCCGACCCGGGCAAAGGGGGCGCGCATGCCCTTGAAGACATTGGGCGCACCACAGACCACCGGCACGGTGTCATTACCATCCGAGACCTGGCAGAGATTGAGCTTGTCGGCATTGGGATGGGGCTCGACAGATATCACCTCCCCCACCACCACGCCGGAAAAGTCCTCGGCCGCCCCTTCGATGGCATCGACCTCCAGGCCCGCCATGGTCAGACGGTCGGCCAGGGCCTGGTTTTCCAGACCATGATCCACCCATTCATTCAGCCAGTTCGTACTGACGCGCATTGCGTGCTCCCAGGATGTTTGTCTCTTGCCCCTCCGGTAACCAGCGGAGACCGCAGCGGCATCAATCGACTTTCAGTGAACAGAACTGTGACGCGGCTAGGCGAATTGACCGAGGAAGCGCAGGTCGTTCTCGAAGAACAGGCGCAGATCGTCCACGCCGTAGCGCAACATGGCCAGGCGCTCCACACCCATGCCAAAGGCATAACCGCGCCATTGCTCGGCATCGATATTCACATGCCGGAAAACTTCCGGGTGAACCATGCCGCAACCCAGCACTTCCAGCCAGCCGGTGCCGGAACAGACCCGGCAGCCTTCGCCGCCACAGATCACGCATTCCATGTCCACTTCCGCCGAGGGTTCGGTGAAGGGGAAATAGGACGGTCGGAAACGCACCGCCAGATCCTTTTCGAAAAAGGCGCGCAGGAAATCCGTGAGAATCCCCTTCAGGTGGCTCATGCTCACATTACTGTCCACCAACAGCCCTTCCACCTGGTGGAACATGGGCGTGTGGGTCACATCCGAATCGCAGCGATACACCCGACCCGGCGCAATGATGCGCAGCGGCGGGCGGCTGTCTTTCATGGCCCGGATCTGTACCGGTGAGGTATGCGTGCGCAGGACCTCGCCGGGGCGCACGAAGAAGGTATCGTGCATGGCCCTGGCCGGATGGTGCTCGGGAATATTCAGAGCCTCGAAGTTGTGGAACTCGTCTTCGATCTCCGGCCCATCGGCCACTTCAAAACCGGCCTGACGAAAAATGCCTTCAATACGCTGCAGGGTGCGGGTCACCGGGTGCAGACCGCCCCGGCCCTGACCACGCCCCGGCAGAGTCACGTCCACCGACTCACGCTTGAGGCGGGCTTCGATCTCGGCGTTCTCAAGATCCGCCTTGCGGGCCTCGATACGGGACTGCACCTCACCCTTGGCCTTGTTGATGGCCTGACCGGCCGCCGGGCGCTCATCGGCCGGCAGTTTGCCCAGGCTTTTCAGCAAGGCGGTCAACTCACCTTTCTTGCCGAGGTACCGTACCCGGATGTCGTCCAGCTGCCTGAGGTCCTCCGCGGCTTCAATGGCCGCCTCGGCCTCCCGACTCAGTCTCTCCAGATCTTCCACGGGCCACTCCCAATGGGCCAATCACCATGACGAAAAAAAGAAGGGGAAAGGTATGG
>NZ_SLKM01000320.1:0-4554 GCF_007134575.1 Natronospira sp. | reverse complement strand
TGCCCACCCGCTCGAAGGTCCGTTCCTGAAGGACCCGAAGCAGCTTGACCTGCATGGGCTGGGGCATGTCACCGATTTCGTCCAGAAACAGGGTGCCACCCTCGGCAATCTCGAAACGCCCCTTGCGGGCAGTAATCGCCCCCGTGAACGCCCCTTTCTCATGGCCGAACAGCTCAGACTCCAGCAGCTCACCCGGAATGGCACCACAGTTGACCGGCACGAAAGGCGCATTGGCGCGGCTCGAGGCCCCATGCACCTCCCGGGCGACCACTTCCTTGCCCGTGCCCGACTCCCCGGTAATCAACACATTGGTGTCAAAGGGGGCCACCTGCTCGATCAGGGAGCGAACCCGGCGAATGGGCTCGGAATGGCCGGCCGGGCGGCGGGCCTTGCTTCGACTGAGGGCATCCTGGAATTCCTCCACCCGCCGCAGGGCTTCGGTAAGCTCGGCATGCTTGACCGGATAATTGAGATGGCAACAGGCGTGGTCCGCCATTTCATCGCTAATCAGCCCGCCATCCTCCTGGACCAGTGCCACCAGCGGCACCCGCTTACCCAGTTTCTTCAGGGCATCCAACTCGGTAGCCGCCGGCAACTCCCCCACCACCACGGCCTGCCAGCCCCCATCCGGGCTCAGGTCAGGCTCCTTGCCATCCGTAACCACCGCCGGGGGCATGTCTACCGCCCCCAGAACGGCCTCCAGGGCGCGGGCACGGTGTTCGTCTTTTTCGAGCACCAGAATCTGCGACTCAATCATCCGGCGGGCTCCCTAAGAACGGCTTAGCTTTGCTTTGAATTGTCGATATGTCGAGAATATGTCAGGTGATGTTTTTTTGCCAGTTTTGAGAACAGATGGTGTCGATTTACCGGCAGGCGGTGCCCGAATATTGCCACCCTGGCTTGGCACTAGATTTGCTTGCAGGAGATACTATCCGCAGGATAACTTGTAAGCCTGTCCAGTCTGTAAGGACAGCAAACCGACCTTGGAGCCAACCAGCATGAGTCGAGACCAGGCTTCGGCCCAGCGCAAGCAGGTCAATGGAACAAAACGCCCCGAGCTCAAGAAGAAACAACAACGAGTTCGGGATCTTCGTTCCCGCGGGGATACACGGCGCGCTTTGAATACAGCGGCTGAACTAGCCAAGGAATACCCTAATGACCCGGAATGCCACTTTCTTCTTGGTTTGACACTGACGGATTTTCAGAGATTTGAAGCCGGTCAGAAATGCCTTGAACGATCCCTGGAACTAGCACCCAAGAATCATGGCCTGAGGTTGGCTGTTTGTCAGGCCATGCTTGAAACAGCCGAATTCGAGAAGCTGCTCGATCAATCTGATAACTGGTCGTCACTGCCCAAAGTCGCCCAGGATATGGGAGCCGTCCGGGCGGCAGCATTATGCGAACTGGGTCGGCGATCGGAAGCAGAATTGGTTGCCAAACAAATACTGAGCTCTGCGCCACAAAGTCTGTCCGTTTACAGGCACCTTCTGGGCTATGGCCTTACGTCCCACGACGAGCGTTTCGGACGATGGCTCGAAAAACACCTTTCAGGAGATGGTACTTGGGAGGGTGAAAAACTGGCAGAAGGCTATTTCCTGCTGGCAGACTACTACCACCAGCGAGGTGAGCACGAAAAAGCCCTGACCGCCTATATTGACGCCAACGAAAAAGCAAGGCCCCTACTTGCCCGAAAATTCAATCGACCTTATCGCGCCGAACAAGAAGAAAAGTCCGTGGCAAGTATTACGAAAAACTTCCCGGCGGAGAAATTGAACAATGAGCCAACTGCCTCTGTTTCAGACAATATTACCCGCCCGGTCTTCATCCTAGGCATGCCACGATCCGGCAAGTCTCTAGTCGAGTATGCAATCGGTGCTCACCCCCGAGTCTCTGCAAAGAGAGAATTACCTCCCTTTACAGTCCTGGGTTTATCATTGGAAAGAAAAACCGGAAAAACCATGAGCCAGGTCCTGGGGCTGCTCGACGCCAAGCAAAGAGCCACTATCGGCGCTCGTTATCTGAAGGCCATCCAAAGCTCGGAGGTTACTGAGCCCTGGTCAACAGACACGAACCCCATCAATCTGAGAGGGGCTGGCTTTCTTTGGGCAACGGTGCCTGGATCCCGTATTGTATTGATCAAGCGGGATCCGCTGGATCTCGCCTTCGCCAATTTCGCAAAATTCATGCCGCGCTTTCCCCATGGCCAACTCCCCTTGTTTGAAACCGGACACAGAACCCGGATGATGCTCTCTTTGATTGACTTCTGGGCTGAAAACTTGGGAGACCGATGCCTTGTCGTTGAGTATGAATCTTTTGTGCGCGAACCCGAAGTGCATACGCGGCGTGTACTCGAATTGCTGGATTTGCCCTGGGACGATTCTTGCCGGCCTGCTGAGAAAAAGCGTGTTGTGGCCAGCAACAATGTGGATAGCCGGGAAAGAGCAGCCCCGGATGAGCAGTTTGTCGGCCTGGCCGCCCCCTACCGAAAGTGGCTGGAGCCCATGATTGAGGGCTTGGGAGAATACGGCGAGCGCTACCGACAGAATTGAACTCAATCAGCCTTGCCTTGCCCCTGCAATGGCCCGCCGGTGATGGCGAAAAACGAATTTTCCCAAGGCATCCAGGCAGGTTTCATTCAAGCCGAAGAATTGGCCCAGCACGGCCGGACGGCCTTCCCACTCACCGTGAGCCTGGATACGGGCAGGCAGAATCAAGGGCTGGGTGGCGTAGGCGGCCAGGGACAGTTCGAGCATGCCTTCCGCATCCTTTGGGTCCTGTTCTCCATCTTTCGGCCACCAGGCCGCCCCTTCGGCGGCCAGCTCAATGCTGTGGCTGGGGGGTATCAAGCCATCGGCTGAACGGATCTGGCCCACCAGGGTGAGGAGCAGATCCACTTTCGCCTCAAGACGTTGAAGTTCGGGACTGAAGGCAACCTGCTGCGTGTCACTGGTGTCGGTATGACGCTCTTCCAGGGCAGCCACCGCCCTGAGAAGGGCCAGATTCTGCTCATTCAGGGCAGCCAATTGGCCATCATCAAGGGCCGTTTCGAACCTCACCCACTTCAGGGGCATCCGGGACCGAAAGCTGACCCGGCCATCAAAAAACGCTGCGAACTGCTCGGAGCCGCTCATGGCCGGTTATCCGCATAGGCGCCAACGGCCTTCTGCCCCCTTCGCACCGCCGACAGTTCCGCGTCAAGCTTGCTACGCATGGCCATCACCTGGTTGACCAGGGCCTTGTCCGCGGCAATCAGCTCACGGGTAATGCCGGCCAGCGCTTCGCCCGACTCGGCATCCAGGTCTCCGGGTTCTACGTAAAGCGTCCGCAATTCCTGCGCCCTGCGGCTCTCCAGATCGCGGGTCTTGTCCCAATCCCCTTGTTCCACGGCGGCCGTCATTGCCGCCTGGAGCTCAAGCACCTGCTCCAGGCATTCGCGGCGTTCACGGGGCAATTTGTCGATTAGCGTACGATCCATCATTCCACCGCGGCGGGTGCCTGCTTGTGACTGGCGGCCTCCTGGACGGCCTCATCAGGGATGGCATCCCAGCCGGCCTTGACCTCGCGCATCAGGCCCGCCACTTCATCCAGCTTTTCCATATCATTGTACAGATTGGCTTCGGTGAGGCGACGGCACATGTAGTCGTAGAGCTGTTCCAGGCGCTCGGACAGTTCCGGATTATGGCTGTGGTCCAGCATGGCGCGCAGGCTGTCAATGATATTCACGGCCCGACCGATCTGCTCACCCTTGGGACCCACTTCACCACGCTCCAGACAGCCCTGAGCCTGATAGATGCGATCCAGGGCCCCTTCCATCAGCATCTGGATCAGGCGATAGGGATTGGCTTCATCCACCCCGCCCTGGACACTCATCTCACGGTAGGCAGTCAATGCAGCATTTCGAGAGACGTTATACATCGTTCACCTCAAGGGTTATCGGTTATTGAAGGGCAAATTACCCAACTGCTGATCGAGAAAGCTGGAGGTTTCCTGGAGTTGGGCCACAAGCTGATCCATGGCCGTGAACTGACTGATGTAGCGGGACTCCACCCGGGCCATCCGTCGATCCAGCCTTTCCTGCTGGTTACCCAGATCCTGCAAACGGTTTTCCAGGGAGCGGGAGCGGCTATCCAGAATCCCGCCGGATTGGGTGTAGCTTCTGGCGACGGTATCCACCGCATTGGCCAGGCCACCCTCGCCCGCAAAGAGATTGCCCACCGCATCGTAGTTATTGCTGATGGCTTCATCCAGGCGCTCGTCATTGATCTCCAGCGTGCCGTCATCCCGGGTGACAATGCCCAGGCCGGCCAGCGAGGAAAAATCCGCCCCGGTATCCACCGAACTGTTGATGGCATTGCGCATCTGGCTGACCAGGGTTCTCGCCGTGGAATCCCCGGTCAGGGGCCCGCTGGTGCCCTCCTCCGGGTCGGCATCGGCCAATGCCCGGATCTGGCTGATCAGTTCATTATAACTTGCCACGAACTGCTCGACAGACTCCCGCCCCTGGGCCCGGTCCTCGGCAATCACCAGGTTATGCACCTCACCGGGATCTGAGTC
>NZ_SLKM01000319.1:0-4579 GCF_007134575.1 Natronospira sp. | reverse complement strand
TCAGTGTTTCGACCCGGCCGGCGTCGCCGCCCGTGACCTTCGCGAGTGCCTGCTGCTGCAACTGCAGGCACTGGCCCGGGAAGGGGCCGAGACCAAACTGGCGGAACAGCTGGTGCGGGAGCAACTCGACGGCGTGGGCCGGCAGCCTCTCGATCGCCTGGCCAGCCGCCTGAATTCGGATCCCGACAGTGTGCAGGAGGCGGTTCAGCTCATTCGCACGCTCAACCCTCACCCGGGTCACCGCATTCAGCCGGAAAGCACCGAATACATCGCCCCCGATGTGGTGGTTCGAAAGCGGGAGGGCCGCTGGACGGTGGAACTGAACCAGGAGGTGACCCCCGGCATCCGGGTGAATCGTCTCTACGCCGACCTGGTGGCGAAACGCCAGGGTGGCGCCGACTCCCAGGCCATGCGCGGACAACTCCAGGAGGCCCGCTGGCTGGTGCGCAGCCTGGAGATGCGCAATGACACTCTTCTGCGGGTCGCCACGGCCATCATTGAACACCAGCAAGCCTTCATGGAACAGGGCGAGGAATACATGAAGCCCCTGGTCCTGGCCGATATTGCCGAGGCGGTGGATCTTCATGAATCCACCATTTCACGGGTGACGACCCGCAAATACATGCTCACCCCCCGGGGTGTATTCGAGTTCAAGTACTTCTTTTCGACCCAGCTTTCCCGTGAGGATGGCGGTGAGACTTCCGCCACTGCGGTCCGGGCCCGGATTCGCCGCATGGTCGGCGCCGAAGATCCGGCCAAGCCCCTGAGCGACTCCCGGCTGGCCCAGTTGCTCAAGGATGACGGCTTCCGGGTTGCTCGCCGGACCGTGGCCAAATACCGCGAAGCCCTGGGCATTCCGCCCTCTCACGAACGCAAGCGGGTCAACGCTTAGGCCGGATGCGGATTGTCGCCTCCGGCCAGGGTTCCACTGGAACCTGACGCTGTAGCGCGGCAGTGACATCCCTGTTCCCGGCCACCGGGGCAGGACGCGCGAGCAAACGGCCCGTGACGATACGGTCGACGGGACGGGGAAATCTGATTGGCAATGAACGCGGGCCTGCCAAGCATTCCCCGCTTCCCCGCGGCCGCATCACGAGAGGAGTCCAGACCATGCAAATGAACCTGACCGGCCATCACGTGGACATCACCCCCTCCCTGCGCGAATACGTGGGCACCAAGATGGAGCGCCTTGAGCGCCATTTCGACCACATCACCGGCATGCACGTCATCCTGACTGTGGAACGCCTGAAGCATAAGGCGGAAGCCAAGGTGGACGTGGTGGGCAAGCCCCTGTTCGCTGACGCCAAGGAGGAGGATATGTACGCGGCCATTGACCGGCTGGTCGACAAGCTGGACAGGCAGGTCAAAAAGCACAAGGAAAAGCTCAAGGACCACCACGCCGCGCAGGTCGACAAGGCAGACCGCATGCCCCCCCATCCGGATGAATTGGGCCCGAGCTAGGCCCGGTTTCACAGCCACCAGCACCGAGGCCGGCAATGCCGCCGGCCTCGGTTTCGGGCCGATAAGCCCAAACTTGAGCGCAGCACTGTGACAGGCTTGAGACGCAGACAGAGGAGGTCTAGACTGTGCGGCTTTTCCAGCCGCGCTGGTTTCATCATCCACTGTCGGTCGCGGCTCACCGAGCCCCCGGCAATACCGAATCTGGCAGTCAGACCATGAAGATCAGCGAACTATTAGCACCGGAACGCATCCGGATTGCCGCCGAGGCCGGTGGCAAGAAGCGTGCGCTGGAAATCCTCAGCGAGCTGCTGGCGGACACCAGCCAGGACCTGAGCCGAAATCAGGTGTTTACCAGCATGCTCGGTCGGGAACGACTGGGGAGTACCGCCATCGGCTCCGGCATCGCCATCCCCCATGGCCGCATTGAAGGCCTTGAAGAGAGCATCGGCGCCTTCATTCGTCTCCAGGACGCGGTGGACTTCGATGCGGCGGATGGTGCCCCAGTGGATATGCTGTTCGCACTCATCGTGCCCTCCCAATGCGCCGAGGAGCATCTCAATGCCCTCGCCGCTCTTGCCCATATGTTTTCTCACGCCGATTTCTGCGACATGCTCCGCAAGGCCGAGGGCCCAGAGGATATCTGCAAGCTGTTGCGTGGATTCGAGACCGAAGCCCAGCAATCCCCCGCCTAGGACTCCCTTTCCCCTCCCCCGAGCCCCCTTTCGGTCTGTTATATTGGGTGGCCGCCCGCCATCGGAGCGAGAGGAATGAAACTCACCATCGTCAGCGGACTGTCGGGTTCCGGCAAGAGTGTGGCTCTGCACATGCTCGAAGACATGGGCTATTACTGCATCGATAACCTGCCCGTGGCGGTGCTCCGCAACTTTGTCCGCGAGACCGTCGCCACCGGCGACCCGGCCTACAGCCTGATGGCGGTAGGCGTTGACGCTCGCAACCGTCCCGAGGAAGTGGAGACTCTGCCCGATCTGCTGGAGACCTTCGCCCAGGAAGGCATCCATTGTGAGCTGGTCTTCCTTGATGCTGATGAGGATGTGCTGTTGCGCCGCTACAGCGAAACCCGTCGGCGCCACCCCCTGGCCGGAGAGCAGCGGACCCTTCCCGACGCCATCCGGGAGGAACGCCGTATCCTGTCGGCGATTGCCGAGCGCGCCGATCTGGTCATCGACACCTCTCGCCTGACCGCCAATCGCCTGCGGGAACTGGTTCATGATCGTCTGGGCCGGGAAGGCAAGACCAACCTCTCTCTGATGTTCGAAAGCTTCGGATTCAAGCACGGCGTCCCCCGCGATGCGGATTTCGTCTTCGATGTGCGCTGCCTTCCCAATCCCCACTGGGAACCCGCCTTGCGCCCCCGCACCGGACGAGACCAGGAAGTGATCGAGTACCTGGAAAAGTCGGAACTGGCCACTCGCATGGTGGGAGATCTGATTGATTTTCTGGACCAGTGGCTGCCACCCTTTGAGGTGGGCAGGCGCAGTTATGTGACCGTCGCCGTGGGTTGTACCGGTGGCCAGCACCGCTCTGTCTACGTGGTGGATAAATTGGCGGCGCATTTTCGCGAGAAGTGGGGCCAGGTACTGACCCGCCACATCAGTCTGGACTGAACAGAAAATGAACGAACAGGCAAACCATCAGGCCGAGGCCGATGTAACCATTTGCAACAAGCTGGGCATGCATGCCCGGGCGGCCACCCGCTTTGTCACCGAGGCGTCGCGCTTTCAATCGGATATTCGGGTACGCAAGGATCAACGGGAAGTCAGTGGCAAGAGCATCATGGGCCTGATGATGCTCGCCGCCAGCAAGGGCACTGACATTCATATCGAGGCCAGTGGCACGGATGCGGAAGCGGCCATCGAGCACTTGCGGCAGCTTGTTGAGAACCGCTTCGACGAAGGCGAATAGAGGGGACGGGATTTGAGCCTATTGCTGACCGGAATCGGCGTTTCCAGGGGCATCGTCATCGGCCAGGCCCACGTGGCCGATGGCGAACCCATGGAGATTCTGGAGTACAACCTGCCTCGCGCCGAAATCGGCAGCGAGGTGGAGCGCTTTCATCAGGCACGGGAATCAGCCAAGGCTCAACTACAGAACGTTCGCAAGCAGATTCCCACCGACGCACCCGCCGAGATCGGTGCCTTCATCGATACCCACCTGCTGATGCTCGACGACGAAGCCTTGTCCGAGGCAGTGGCAAGAATCATTCGGCAGGAGCAGTGCAATGCGGAATGGGCCCTGCAGGCTCAGCGGGACGAGCTGGTGGCCGTTTTTGACCAGATGGAGGACCCCTACCTCCGTACCCGCAGGGATGACGTGGATCACGTGGTCAGCCGGGTCCAGCGTCTGCTGATGCGGGGAGACGATATCTGGGACGAGGAAAAATCACGGGCCGGTGCTTACCCCATCCTGGTTGCCGAGGACGTCTCCCCCGCCGACGTGGTCCTGATGCAGAGTCGAGGCATTCGGGCACTGATCACCGAGTCCGGCGGCCCCCTCTCCCACACCAGCATTCTAGCCCGAAGCCTCGGCATCCCTGCCGTTATGGGCCTCCACCGCGCACGGCAGCTTTTGCGGGACGGCGAATCCCTGATCATTGACGGTCTAAAGGGCGCCGTATTTGCCAACCCGGGCGAACGCGAGGTGGCCTACTATCGGCACAAGCGTCGCGAATTGTTCAAGCACGTCCGGGAGCTGAAAGGCTTGCGAGGCGAACCTGCCTGCACCCTGGACGGCACTCGCATTCAGCTTCTGGCCAACATTGAGCTTCCCGAAGACCTGCGCCTGTTCCGAAAGACCGGCGGCGACGGCATCGGCCTGTATCGCACCGAGTTCCTCTACATGAATCGCCCGGACTTTCCCGATGAGGAGGAGCAGTACCGCAGCTACCTGGAAATACTGGCTCAGGCCGACGGCATGCCGGTCACCATCCGAACCCTGGACCTGGGTGCCGACAAAAGACTGATTGGCCGTGAGACCGGGCCCGACGATGGCCATAACCCGGCGCTCGGGCTTCGTGGCATTCGCTACAGCCTGAGCGAGCCGGGCATCTTCCTCAAGCAATTGCGGGCCCTGCTACGGGCATCGGCCGATGCACCGCTGC